>CBFGNE010000099.1:0-8571 GCA_965649995.1 uncultured Mucilaginibacter sp. | reverse complement strand
TGAAAGTTGTGCAACAGCCACAGCCACAGCCGAAAGCGTTTGCGTCACAAAAGGGCTTAGCCCGTCCGTCAAAACGCAGGTAAGCAACCGCCTGCCTCATCCATTGCTTAAATAATTTAATATGATAGGGAAAAAGTACAAAACCGGTTCATTTGGCTTCGCCAATGTTTTTTTAACGCTATTACTGTTTATAGTTGGCAATATTGCAGTTGGCAAAACTGTGCCCGGCGCAAAAAGCATGGTGTTACGTAACATTGCAGACATAATTGTGGATACTTGCAGCCCGGTTAGCACCCTTGATTGTAATGTCATAAAAGTTTCTTTGCCATATAGCCTGAATTTTAATGCTGCAGCAGTCGGCACAATAAATGATAAAACGGGCCAGGGAACTGGATTTACTACGATAAACACGTATTCGGGCACCCGGTTATCGGCTGATGGTGCCCGTACATACAATGCCGTGCCTGGGTACGAGCCATCTAAAATTACGTTGACCGGGGGGCGCTTACAATTAGTTGCCAATAAGGGTATAGACTATCTGACTAATAATAACCAGATCAATGTATTGGGCATAAAGGTTGCGCCTGTTAAAAAACTGCAAATCGACGCTAAAATAGTTACTCCTTATAATGGCACGCAATCGCAACAGGCGGGAATTTGGTTCGGTTTAAATGATAAAACGTTTGTCAAATTAACCATTGCCGGCAATAAGGTAGAACTGAGAAAAGAATTAAACGATGTATCTTCAACTGCCGCTGGTACCAGTAATCCTGATCAGCGGGTTACTGCTGTTATTAGCGGCTTAAGCAGCCAAACAGTGAGTTTGCGTATCGTAATTGATTCTGTAAATAACACCGTAGAGGGTTTTTACTCTACAGATAGCTCTACATTTGTAAATGTAGGGGCTTCATATCCAACTGCTTCTATAAGTGTTGCGGATATGGGTGTCACAAATATAGATGCTTACGCAGCAATTTATGCTTCTTATCGTAACGGTACCGCGGCAGTTACCTACACTTTTGACGATTTCGGGGTAACTTCTATAGCCGTGCCTGTTGTGCTGCCAACTCAAAATGTAAATATTAATTTTCAAACAGCTGCTACTACAACTCCCGCTGGCTACATGGCTGATACCGGCTTGCCTTATGATGCAACGCGGAAATTCGGGTGGATAAACCCTAATACAAAACAGCCGGTTGATCTGCAGGCTAATATGCGCCTGAGAACGGGTACCGGCGATATTAAACAACTCAGCCTGGTACAAATGCAGGCAACAACCAGCCCGCAAGTGCCCGGCAACTGGGAGTATGCCGTAACAAACGGGGTGTACCGTGTTACGGTTAGCGCCGGTGATTTTAGCTATTTTGATAGTAACAACCAGATAAATATTGAAAGCTTGCCTGCTATTGCAGATTTTAGTCAAACGTCAGCTAATAAGTTCAGAACAGCCACAGCAGTTGTGCAGGTAACCGATGGTAAGTTAACAGTTGATGCCACTGGTGGCGTCAATTCGAAAATGAACTACATTACGTTTGCGCCGGTAACGCCGGTAACAGACAATACAGCTCCAACTGCTACCGCAAGGCTCGTAGGTATTTTAAGATCACCAGGGGCATATGACGACGAGGTGCAAGTGTTTCTATCGAGCACAGATCCAGGTGGATCGGGATTAGCATCCTTACAATACGCCATCAACTCCGGTAGTTTTATTGATTACAAAGCACCGTTTATATTAGGCACGGCCGGCAGCTATCAATTAGCTGTTAAAGCTACTGATGGTAACGGCAATACAGCTACCAATACTTATAGTTTTAGCGTAATTGCTCAATCAAGTTCGGGTGCCTATATGTCGTTAAAAAACCTGGATGCCTTCCCGTCAAACGAACGCCTGGTATTTTCATTAATACAAACACCGTGGAGGCGTACCAGCCCCGATACCACGCCATATAATGCTAACCACGATAGGGTTAAACTACGTATAAATAACAAGGGTACAGGTAAACTAAAGGTAAGTAACCTTAAGCTATCAAACCCGACTGCTTGGAAAATTGTGTCGGTAAATACCGATACTCTGGCAACAGTGCCTTTTTCGATAACGTCAGGCAATTTCATGGACGTTACTATTCAATTTGTTGCTAAAGATGCCGGAACAAGGTTAAAAGTCCTTAACGACACACTAACGATAAGTAGCACAGATAGTATCGCACCGGTTAAAAAGGTGGTGCTATGCGGCATTTGGCAAAAAGAGGGTGAAAGCACCAACGAACCTTACGCCCAACAATTAATTAATGCATTTGGCTTTGGTACGATAGTAGGTTACGCTCAAAATGACGGCAACGTAGACGGCACAACGAGAGTTAGCGGTTCCAGCGAAATTAACGCTGATTATTTTGTGAGGGCGGATGCTTCAAAACCTGTAACCATTACGCAGCTGGCTGCATATCACGGCTGCTGTTCTGCAACAGAGTCGATTAAATACTTTAACAAAGGCTCTGCCTCCAACCTCAATATATTTACACATAATCCATTGGACGGGCAATCGATAATGCCGAGGCTCATAGGTTCAACTACAAACCTTGCACGGGGGACCTTCAGCCCAACAACCGAATTTGGTTTCCGTGTTGGCACGTCTTCTACAGACCGTACCCAAAACGTTAACGGATTAATAGGCATCAGGGTGCTTAAAGCTCTGGATGCAGCAGGTAACATCATTCCTAACGCTTATTTTTTAAATGGAGATTACCTGGGCACATCATATACTAATTACGATTACCAGGATAACATCTATTATATTGAAAACATGAGGCCCGATTCCGGAACGGTCAACTATTCTGAACTGATATCGCTGCCAAATACAGCATTCACTTTTGACCCAACAATAACGGGCAGCAACAAAACCATCGCGGTTACTTTGAAAAACAATGGTATATCTTACGCCGATAGCACAAGTGACCCGTCTATCCAGATCAAAAGCGTAAAAATAACTGGCCCCAATGCTAACGAGTTTTCAACGCCAACTCTCGCTACAACAACAGTTGGAGTGCAAGGCACAAAGACTATCAATGTAAAGTTTTCCCCATCTACAGTAGGTATTAAGAATGCACTACTTGTGGTGAATTATAATAGCGCTTTAGCGCCATTGCGCATACCGCTTTACGGTATAGGTAATACAGCAACGTCCATTGTTAATGCAGTGAAACGAATAAAAGGTGGCTCCGATGCCAATGTTACGATAGGGAATGTAGCTTGGGAAAGCGATAAGAACTACCGCAAAGGCTCTATTAAGTTAGATATGCAGGTAGCCTCCAGCCCGATAGCCAGCACAGATATCGACTCGTTATACCAAACTTATTTATCTGCTGCGACCGACCTTGCGGAAACAAGGTATGAAGTCCCCTTGACCAACGGTGATTATCTGATAAGAATGCACTTTGTTGAAAATTACTGGACCGACGCTGGGCTAAGAGTATTCGGAGTCAATATCGAAAATCAGCAGGTATTAACCAATTTTGACATATTTACAGAAGCCGGATACCGAAGAGCAATAGTAAAAGATTTTGTTGCTACCGTAAGCGATGGTGTGTTAACCGTGAAATTTAATCCTACAGCTAACAGGGTTGCTCTGGCAGCGTTGGAACTTTACCAGGTGACCAATACACCCCCGCCAACTGTAATGGTTGCCAATAAAAATAACTCATTGTTAGATAAACCCGATTCGGCAGCTACAACTAAAAAATTGGTGGTTTACCCCAACCCAAATACGGGCAACCAGTTTTACTTAAGCATGGCAGATTTTAATAAAAATGAGCAAGGCGTAGTTACAGTTACTGATACGTTTGGTAAAACTATCCTTACCAAAAAGTATATTACCGATGCCTACGGCACAGCATGGCTGCAAATATCATTTAACCGGGTATTGAGCAGGGGCGTATACATGGTAAATGTTCGCTCAAATTCAGGTGCTATGTACTCAAAATTGCTCGTTCAGTAAACAGGTGTGCACACATGGTAGCACATATTTCCCATTATTTTACATTAACGTACCAACAGTTCAAAATGCTAATTATTAGTGCTTTTTATTGCAATATTTGATCATAATTAAAGCGATACTTATTAGATTAAAATTAATAACAGGCAATAATTGAAATCATTCTATTTGACAAAGCCGCTCATGTAAGCGGAGTGGCGAAGCTGTACAATGGCTATAAATTAAACATCCATCTCAAAAACATAATACTCACATTCACACCATGAAAAATATTTCTTTGCCGAAAGGTGTTTTATTTGCTGCTCTTTTTTCCTTATGCGTGTTTAGTTCTTGTGTCAATACCAAGCGCCTAAAATACTTCCAGGACCTGCCCGTATCGTCACAGGCTAAAGAAGTTGATATTGCGCCTTATAGTGAAACGTTTATACAGCCAGACGATATATTGGCTATCAACATCAACACCGTAGACCCAACGGCTACTAATAGCATAAACAGCCGAAACGGCGGCTTTTCAAACGCTGGCACACCACAATCTGGCATGATCACGCCGGTATCAGGCTACCTGGTTGATAAGATGGGGTTTGTAGATGTACCAATTTTAGGCAAAATAAAATTAGGCGGCCTTACCACATTAAAAGCCCGCGAGATTATTACCGCCGAGGCTGTTAAATCTTTTAAAAATCCTGTGGTAGATGTTAGGTTCCTTAACTTTAAGATCACTGTTATAGGAGAAGTTAACCGCCCGGCATCTTATGTTGTTCCCAATGAGCAAGTAAGCTTATTAGATGCAATTGGTTTTGCCGGTGACCTCACCGTTTACGGCCAGCGGGAGAATGTATTACTGATAAGAAAAGACGCTGCCGGCAAAAACGTTACCGTGAAGCTGGACCTAACAAAGAAAGCCACCCTCAACTCACCATATTTCTACCTAAAGCAGAATGACGTAATCTACGTAGAGCCGAACAAAACCAAGGTGTTAAATAATGATAATAACCTTATCAAATACATTACAGCCGGCGCAACCATATTTACTGCCATTGTATTAGGTATAAGATATTTATAACGGTGCAAATAACTATCTATCAAAAAATCAAATAAACATATCTTTATGGAAACTAGCCTGGTAAAAGAAAACGGCAACACTATCAGTAATTTTCTTTTACAGATCAAATCGCATTGGCATTTGTTCGCAATCAGCTTCGTGGTGTTTTTGGGCCTGGCTTATGCGTACGTAACCTTTGCGACGAAGCAGTACCTGGTTACAAGTACAATATTGCTTCAACAACACCCAACAACGCCCGATGCTTCATCTCAATTCGCTAATGGCGGTGCATCATCAGCATTAAATATAACCGATAATATAAAAAATGAGGGGGATGTATTGCGTTCGAGAAATTTGATGAAAGAAGTGGTGCAAAATATGCACCTGAACATTCAATATTTTTTCAAGAGTGGGTTGCTGGCCAAAGAGGCATACGAAGAAACACCTTTTATTGTAAACGTCACTAAAAGCAAAGTCGACTCATTGCAGTTGCGCAAATACGTAATAAATGTTGTGGATGAAAATACCTTTAACATTACCAACAGCGATGAGGATATTGATGTGAAAGTACCCTTCGGTAAAACAGTCAGCCTTCCGCAGTATAATATCCAAATTTCAAAAAGGCCAGGCGTATTGCCAGTTAAGCAGGAATTTTCGGTGAATATTATGTCGGAAGACGATGCGGTTACAGGTTTATTGAATAACTATGATGCCGAATTTACCGATAAAGCCACTACCACGGTGGAGTTTACCTTATATTACCCCAATTCCAAAAAGGGGGAGGCTATATTGCAAAATTTAATGAACCAGTATCTTGCTGACAACCTGGCCAACCGTAAACGCAATATAGATAGTACAATCAATTTTGTAAATAACCGCATTGCAGTGGTTGCAGAAGAATTAAGTGGGATCGAAAAAAGTTACCAAGCGTTTAGAAGTAGCAATAATATTACTGATATAGACGAGCAATCTAAAGTATTGGTGGGCAATGCAAGTATTTACGCAGATAGGTATCAGCAGCAGCAAGTTCAGCTATCTATTATCAATAGCCTAAAGAACCGGCTGAGTGATCCGGGTAACAAGGAGGTGATACCAAGTTCATTAAGTATACAAAATACGTCGTTTGCAACAGGCCTTGCGCAATACAACAACCTGATTAACGAACGGGAGAAAAGTAAACTGTCTTATACAGAATCCAACCCGGTTATTCAAAACATCGATCAACAAATACAACTGGCCCGCCGCAACTTGTTACAAAGCATTGATAGCTATGCAAGGGAAATAGAGCTGACAAGCGCGGGATCTAATGCTCAGAACAGTATAGTTAATAATAACATAAAAGCCGTTCCAGGTAAGCAACGCGCACTGGGTGATTTTGCAAGGCAGCAAGAATTAAAACAACAATTATATGTTTATCTGTTGCAGAAACGTGAGGAAACAGCAATGGCCAAAGCTGCTGATATGCCATATTCCCGAGTTGTTGATAATGCAAAAAGTACGAAAACACCTGCCAAACCAATAAAACCAATAATATATGTGATGTCGTTTTTTCTCGGATTTATAGTGCCACTTGGGTACGTAAACTCCAAGAGCTTGTTTGCAAGAAAAATTAATTCCGAAGCAGACATAGAAAAACAAACTGATGTTTTGGTTATCGGCAAAATAGGACACAATAATGCTTCCGGAAAATATCTTGTCGATATCAATTCCAGGTCTCCGGTTACAGAGAGTTTCAGAACCCTGCGTACCAAATTGCGTGGGTTGCTGGATAACGACCAATCAAGTGTTATCATGATTACCTCCAGCGTAGAAGGGGAGGGGAAAACCTTTCTAACATCTAACCTGGGCAGCACTTTGGCTATGTCCGGTAAGAGTGTTGTGCTTGTGGAGTTAGATTTGCGTAAGCCACGTCTATCGGGCTTTTTGGGCTTGGACACAACACGTGCCGGGTTTACCAATTATGTTATGGAAGATTTGAGTTTAAATAAAATTATAAGGCCGAGCAAGTTTGACGAAAACTGTTTTGTAATCTCATCGGGACCTGTTGTTGCAAACGCGAGTGAGCTTTTATTAAGCGACAGATTGCCGGAATTGATTGCCGACCTGCGCGCAAAATTCGACTTCGTATAGATTGACAGCCCACCTGTAGGTTTGGTTTCCGACGCGTTAGTAATTCAAAAACATGTGGACATGACAATTTTTGTGTGCAGGCATAATTATACCAACAAAAACCAGATGGAGATATTAAACGATATTAAAACCAAGGATAACGTTGAGAATTTGTACCTCGTTATTAACGACGTTGATTTTTCGGGCTCGGCTTACTCGGGCTACGGCTATGGCATGGGCTACGGAGACAAGGTAAATTAAGATCGGCAGTATCAGAATATTATGATAGCTAACAATTTCTCCCTGCAGCAAACAGATAATGTAACGAGTAACTTTCTTACCCGTTATGTTAACTTTTTGATGTTGTTTTTTCCCATAACGGCTTTTTTAGTAGTTCCGGTTATCCCTGGTACCACTATCATTACGGTATTGGCGGGCTTAATGTTCTTCGTTATACCGTTATCTACGTTAAAGGAAAATAAATACCTGTTTTACCGCGACTTGTTTTATTTCCTATGCGTGGTAACCATATTGAGTTTCTGCTCGCAATTTATTAACCTTGTTACTAACTTGAAGCTGATAAAGCCGCTTATATTAATTAACCATGCCGATTATACCAAGACGTTTTACCGCAAATCGCACCTCACCCAAACGCTGCCTTTGCTGGTTGGCTTTGTAATTTACGCATATGTGAAATATTTCTCTACAGAGAAGATCATCGATTACATCTACTGGGGATTGCGTCTGTTGTGCCTGTATGGTTTTTATGAGTTCTGTTTTTATATGCTTACCGGGCAAAATGGAGACTTTATGGTTAACCGCACCTTCGGCGAAGGCGAAAAATCTGCATCGCTGTTCCAAACGGTTAGCCTTGGCGGTATCAGCATGATGCGCTTTAAAAGTTATACAGGCGAACCGTCAATGTTTGTTTTTACGGTGTTCCCGTTTTGGGTATTAAGCTTCGGGTTGAATAGGACTTTTGATAAATTTTTACTACTGGGCTGCCTTATTTTAACCTTTTCTACTACAGCCTATGCATGTATGATATTGTTCGGAGGTTTTTGGATTATCTATCGCAGGCAGTTCCAATTATTCTATTATCTCGGCATCGGCGTTATTGTGGTATGTTTCGTGCTGCAAATGGACGTGTTTAGTCACCTGTTGGATAGTATATATAACTTCGTATTTGCCGGTAAGTTGGAAGGTAGCGCATCCGCCAGGGACAGGAGTAACGGTTTCACAAATCACGTGGCTTACTGGGCAAGCCTGAATGCCTTAAGCCAGGCATTTGGAATAGGGTTTGGATACGTGCGCTCCACAGATTTTTTCTCTACCATTATAGTGAATAACGGCCTTATAGGTATTGTGGTATTTACAGCGTTTGTGCTCAAAAACTTATGGCTAAATATCCAGGGCAAACTATTATCTATTT
>CBFGNE010000098.1:0-8674 GCA_965649995.1 uncultured Mucilaginibacter sp. | reverse complement strand
GCCACAATACCTCAAAAGCCACGTAAGGTATTTTTGGACGCTGGAGCACAGTGGGACTGCCCGGTCATTTAAAACGATTGCCGATGGCAGCCCGGGGCTCATCTTCCAACGATCAGACAAGGGTACGTTCTTTCAAAATGAACGCCCGTTGCCGCAGCTTTTTTTATTCGGCCAACCCACCGCGCACGCAGAAATTACCCTAAGCACATCCACTACCGTTGGTGTTTGCCTTTACCCTAACGCTTTGCATTCCGTTTTTGGAATTGATGCAGATGTGCTTACCGATAGTTGCACTGACATAGATGCCTTGCCGAAAACCACAGCACGGCATTTGGAAGAGCAGCTTTTAAACGCAGGAACCATGGCTGAACAAATTGATATCCTATCGGCATTTTTATTTGCGCAGATACAAAGGAATGCCCGCCAGGACGATGTTGCAAGCCACGTACTTTCCTGGATTATCCGCGCAAACGGCAATGTGCCATTAAAAGAGGTGCAACAGCACTTGCAATTATCAGAACGGACGTTAGAGCGCCGCTTTAAAAAAGCTGTAGGGATATCGCCAAAACTGTTTGCGCGCATCTGCGGATTCCAGGCAGCGCTAAGCCAGCTAAATGGGGCCAACTTTGATAAGCTATCAGATATTGCTTACCAAAACGGGTATGCCGACCAGTCGCACTTCATCCGCTCGTTTAAACAATTCACAGGCCTCTCGCCCTATCAATACCAAAAACAAGCCGATAAGATTGCCGATTTGCTGCCGGGATAATTATTAGGCGCTGTCGGTTTTGTTCTATTTTGCCATAATTTACTGCCATAATATTGTATCAACAAACAATATTTATGAAGTTAATAATTTTTGGAGCCACCGGCGGCACAGGCAGCCAGCTCATGAAACAAGCCCTTAAAAATGGGCACACCGTAACAGCATTTGCGCGTAACCCGGCAAAGCTTTCTATAAACCATCAAAACCTTAACGTAATTACCGGCGATGTGCTGGATGCAGCGTCGGTACAAAATGCTGTACCAGGGCACGACGCTGCGTTATGTTGCCTCGGTTCGCCGGCCAGTAAGATTGGTAACATACGGTCGCAGGGCACGCTCAACATCATTCGTGCCATGGAGAAATACGGCCTGAAGAAGTTTATCTGTCAAACATCGCTTGGCTATGGCGATAGCGTGGAAGTACTTGACCAAACCCCTTGGATTTTTAAAAACCTCATTGTGCCGTTTATCCTAAAAAAAGGCTTTGCCAACCATGCCCTGCAGGAGGAGTACATTAAACAAAGCGGCCTCGATTGGACTATCATCCGCCCCGGCAACTTAACGGATGGCCCGCATACCGGCGTTTATAAGCATGGCTTTAGCTATAACGATAAAACCCTCACCGTAAAGGTGAGCCGCGCCGATGTTGCCGATCTGATGCTGAAACAGCTGGATATTGATACAGATATCCATCAAACCATAGGCATATCGTACTAACCCTATTTAAAAGCATTGAAAATGAATTACAGGAATATTTCACTCGCGCTTGCCACCTTAACCACCGGGCTGGTGGCGGGCGTTTTTTACGCTTTTGCCATATCGGTTAACCCCGCTTTTGCACAGCTGCCCGATGGGGAATACATCCGCGCTATGCAGACCATAAATATAGCCATTGTAAACCCGGCCTTCGCTTTTAGCTTTTTTGGCGCGCCGTTGCTACTGCCGCTGGCTACAATAGTGCACCGTAAAATGCAAGCAAAGTTTAAATGGCTGCTGGCAGCAACGATAATTTACCTAATCGGCAGTTTCGGGGTAACGGTATTGGGCAATATCCCCCTGAATGATACGTTGGCGCAATTTAGGCTCCCGGGCGCTTCTGCATTGCAAATGGCTACGGCGCGCGGCGCGTTTGAACATCCATGGTGCCAATGGCACATGGTGCGTACGGTTGCCTCTGTTGCTGCCCTCGTACTGCTGCTGATAGCCTGCCTATCGAAGAACACCGAAGGGCAGGGATAACAGCATTGATAAGGTTTGAATGCCCTGGCTTAAATCGCCCTAAACTTGTCGCGTATACCCCTTTTAGGCCATTAATTTATATTTAAGTTTGGGTGCTTAACCTATTTATTATAATGTCTTTAGCACATCCATCCACAACAGAAAAAGCCACACGTAAAGAGTGGCTTGGCCTTGCTGTACTTGCCTTGCCCGTGTTGCTGGTATCTATGGATACCACGGTACTTTATCTTGCCGTGCCTGCCATCAGCGCAGCATTAAAGCCCGGCAGTACACAGTTGCTTTGGATAAGCGATATCTACGGTTTTATCGAGGCAGGTTTGCTCATTACCATGGGCACATTGGGCGACCGCATGGGCCGCCGCAAACTACTCATTATTGGGGCGGTTTGTTTTGCCCTGGCATCGGCATTGGCGGCCTATGCGCCAACCGCGAATTTGCTGATAGCGGCACGGGCACTTATGGGGATTGCAGGGGCAACTTTGCTGCCCTCTACCCTGTCTATCATCCACAATATGTTCCGCAACGAGGGCGAACGGATGACGGCGATGGGTGTATTTACCACCTGTTTTTCTACCGGCACCATGATTGGGCCACTTATCGGCGGCTGGCTGCTGAGCCATTTTTGGTGGGGTTCGGTGTTTTTAATGGGTGTGCCGGTAATGGTTTTATTGTTGATTTTAGGGCCGCTATTGCTCCCCGAAACAAAAGACCCCGGCGCAGGGAAATTCGATCTGCCCAGCGTTTTCCTGCTGCTTATTACCACCTTAAGCGTAGTATTCGGCATAAAACAATTGGCGGAACATGGCATTGGGCTGCTAACGGTAGCCTCGGTTTTAGGTGGATTGATCGTAGCCATAATTTTCATCAGCCGGCAGCGTAAACTCGCCGACCCACTAATAAACCTCACGCTTTTTGCCGACCAAAAGTTTAATGTTGCCCTGCTGGCACTGATGCTTGGCCTGTTCAGCTGGGCGGGTATCTTCCTGTTTGTAGGGCAACTGCTTCAACTGGTTTTCCAAATGGATTCGTTTACAGCGGGGCTTTACACCCTGCCCGCTGCTATTGGCAGTATGATATCCTGCCCGCTTGCGCCGGTATTTGGCAAACGCTTCGACAGAGGGACGGTGATGGCCGTTGGTATGGGTATTATGGGTGCAGGTTTATTGATACTCACCTTTACTACCTTAAACCTAACAGCCTTTGTAATTGCCACCGGCATGCTTACCATGGGCTGCGGTACGGTAGTTACTTTAGGTTCGGATATGGTGATTGCCTGCGCACCTAAAGAAAAAGCGGGCGCCGCAGCCGGTTTGTATGAAACCAGCACTGCCATAGGTGCGGCCCTGGGCATAGCACTACTGGGAAGTATTAGTGTGGCGGTTTACCGGGGCATCATGTCCTTGTATAAAATAGGCGGTTTAAGCGGCAACATGGGGCAAACGTTAAAAAGCACTTTGGGTGGCGCCTATGCTGTATCAAAAAAATTAAATAACGCCACCGGCGATGCTGTTTTGCGCGAAGCCCAGCGTGCGTTCAGCCTGTCGTTCAACGTTGCCGCGGGTATAGATGCGGTATTGATACTGGTCATCACCGCCGCCATTGCGCTGGTACTGGCAAAGCGCAGGGCTTAACTGGCTTCGGCGAGTTTTTCGTTCTCCAGCAGTTTTATCAGAGCCTTTTCGGCTATGTTTAACTCTACCGATTTGATATCCTGCTTCTCATCCAGCTCGTTGATGTATTTGAAGATGGTACCCTCCTCGTAGCTTTTGATAACTGTGGGGTGTACATAGTACTTTTTGCAAACCGTACGGGTATTACCCAGGTTAACGGCCACCTCATCCAATACGCTAACTATCTTTTTGCGGCACTCGCTAAGTGTATTAAACTCCCCGGCTTCTTTAAACGCGTACAGCGCGCTTACGCTCCCAGCCCAGGTGCGGAAATCTTTGGCGGTAAAATCCTCTCCGGTAATTTCTTTGAGGTAGTTATTGATATCGCCCGAGCCTATGGTACAGCGTTCCCCGTCTTCGTTATAATATTGAAATAAGTCCTTCCCCGGTATATCACGGCATTGCTTCACCAGGTTAGCCAGCTTCCTGCTTTGCAGGGCAACTTTGTGGAACACCCCTTTTTTACCTTTAAACTCAAAGTTTATTTTGGTACCCTCTATTTTAACATGCTTGTTCATCAGCGTGGTTAAACCGAAGGAACCGTAAAGTTTTTTGTAAGATTCGTTGCCCACCCTTATGCTGGTTAGTTCCATCAGCCTGACTACGAGCGCTACTACTTTTTCATGATCGAGGTTGCGGCGGGCGAGGTCATGATCTACCCGTTCGCGTATGGCAGGCAGGTGCGATGCAAAAGTCTGCATACGATAGTATTTGCTTTGATTGCGGATCTTGTTCCAGTACGGATGGTAGCGGTACTGTTTACGGCCGGCAACATCAGTGCCTGTGAACTGCAAGTGCCCGTTATCATAAGGCGAGATCCAAACCTTGGTATAGGCCGGTGGTATCACCAGGGCGTTGAAACGTTTTATCAGTGCCTTGTCTTTAACCAATTCGCCGTCAGCATTGTAAAAACTCCAGCCCTTGCCGGCTTTTTTGCGGGTATAGCCGGGCGCAGAATCAGCCACATAGCGCAGCCCTACAGCTTTTGCAGTAACCTTTGGGTCGCGGCCAATTTTTTCGAGTTTTTTAAGGAGACGGTTCATGTCAGATTACAACACAGCACGCAGTTATAAGTTTGTGGCATTGGTTTCTCCGTAGAGATAATATTGATTTACAGGTTTTTAATTATATTTACCAAACCAGTGCCTTAATATGAGATTAATTCTTGTTAAACAATTTTTTGAAGAAAACACCGAATTGGCTGCATTCCCCGAATGGGCGGAGATGGTACAAATGTCGGTTGATTACTACACCCGTGTTGGCTTTAACCCGCCCTGGATAAGTTATTACGCCGAGGAAAACGGGCAATTGGTAGGCTGCGGTGGCTTTAAAGGTAAACCAACAAACGGGCAGGTAGAAATAGCATACTACACCTTTCCTGATTACGAGCACAAAGGCGTAGGCGGTAGAATGTGCCGTGAATTAGTGGCACTGGCACAACAGGCGGATTCATCCATCACTATTACTGCCCGCACACTGCCCGGCGAAAACCACTCTACGCAAATACTCAAAAAAAATAATTTTGAGTTGGCAGGTACCATTATGGACGAAGAGGACGGCGAAGTTTGGGAATGGAAATATGCCGGTGATTAGTTGGCTGATAAAGCTACTTTCTATTCACCACTCACAGCGACGCCACCACATACTCCACCTGCTCGGCATGCACATCCAAATGCGTTACAAAACGGATGCGGTGCGTATCAGTACTATTGGCTTTAATACCCTTTGCTTCCAGCCGGACCAAAACTGCATTGGCTGGCTCTACGGTATCAAACAAAATAATATTTGTCTCTACCGGTACCACATTGGTTACCCAGCTTTGTTTGCCAAGTTCTTCGGCCATTATTTGGGCGTGTTTGTGGTCTATCTTCAAACGTTCAACGTGATGATCGAGAGCGTAGATGCCCGCAGCGGCTAAAAAGCCAGCCTGGCGCATGCCTCCACCCAAAACCTTGCGGATACGGCGTGCATACTTAATAGTTGCCTTGTCTGCCAGCAATACCGAGCCCACAGGCGCTCCCAAGCCCTTACTTAAGCAAACAGATATCCCATCAAAATACTTGCCGTAATCGGCTGCATTATCGCCTGTATGGGCAAGCGCATTAAACACGCGGGCACCATCCAAATGCAGTTTAAGGCCCCTGGCCTTGCACAATTCGGCAATGGATTTTATATGCTCTAAAGTATAGCAGCTGCCACCGCCTTTGTTCACCGTATTTTCCAGCACAACCAAACTGGTGTGCGGGTAATGGATATTGTCTTCATTAATTTCGGGTTCTATCATTTCCGGCGTAAGGATGCCCCGGTACCCGTTTAATAATCGGGTAGATACACCCGAGTTAAAAGCAATACCCCCACCCTCGTAACGGTAAACGTGCGCGGTTTGGTCGGCTATCAGCTCATCCAGCGGCTGGGTAAAGCATTTAATGGCTATTTGGTTGGTCATGGTGCCCGATGGGCAAAAAATGGCTGCTTCCATGCCAAACAGGGCGGCAGCTTTTTCTTCCAGTGCGTTCACGGTTTCGTCCTCGCCAAACACATCATCACCCACGTTGGCGCTCCACATAGCCTCCAGCATTCCGGGTGTAGGTTTTGTTACGGTATCGCTGCGCAGGTCGACGGTCATCATATCCTAAATTATTTTATATTTGGTTTCAAATATCTAAATCTTATGCGAAGAATTTTCCTCCTTTTGTTGATTTCGTGCGCATCATGCTCAGTTTCCGCCCAAATAGGCAAATGGACTGCCGGCTGTTACTACCTATCAGACAGTAGCAAAGTTTGCGGTAGTATTAAATGGAATGTACCTACCCGTAATATTTTCAAAGGCGATGGCGACCATATCCAGTACCGGGTTGCAGATACGGCTGAAAAAATAAAGGTTTCCACCAAGGAATTACGGGGCTTTGTAATTAAAGCAGACAGCTTTGTAGTATCGCATAACCCCGAATTGGCCGATTACCCTGTATTATTGGTAAGGTTAAATTCGCCACTTAAGCTGTACCTCAATTTAAGAGAAAATAATATGGGCACACCTGGATTTGGCAGCGGGTTAACCCTTTCTGTTGGCTATTATACCGCATACGACAAGCGCTATTTTTACGGGACTAACCCAAACGGCATAACACAAATAAGCAGAAAGAATTTTAAAGAAGTGATGAGCCGGGTATTGTCTGATACCGAATACTTTGTGAAAATGATCAAAGATGAGTTGTACAGGTATGGCGATATGGAAGAACTTTTAAAGGCTTACGAGGCAGCTAAACTAAGGGCTGCCAAATAGTGATTATCAACCATAAAAATAGAATTCAAAAGTAATGGTCAACATGCTCCGTAATAAATTACCCTCCTCATTATTCTTCTTAATACTCCTTTTATCGGGCAATAGCTTATTTGCCCAAAATTGGCAACCGGGATATTACACCGATATACGAGGCGTTAAATATGCCGGCATCATCCGCCCATGCCCCGGCGGCAAAGGCCCTTTCCCGGGCGAGGGGTACATCGAGTTTAAAGATTCGGAAAAAGGTGAAGTTATCCCACTCAGCACCAGCGACCTGCAATCATTTGTGGCTGGTAGGGACAGCTTTGTGGTAGCCAAACAACCCGTTACCGGCAAATGGACAAAAACGCCAACCGATTTTGTACGCGTGGTGATGAACGAGGAAGTTAAAGTTTACGCCCTCCGGGTAGCCGATGGCAGTCCGACAACTTACAAAGGCAGCGGTAAAACCCGAAAGATACCAACAGCGGTGAAGGTAGTTTTTGGCGGTTATTCTGCCGACAGGAACAGCGCCATAGTTCAAAATCCAGCCGTCACTAAAGACGGCTTATACAAGGAAGCGCCAAACTACACAGTACCGGTTGCGCCAAATAGCATAACCTGGGGGCCATCAAACCAGGGCAGCAATTACAAAAAGCGGTATTACTACGGCAGCAGCCCGAACGAGCTGCAATACGTAACCGATAAAAATTTTGGCGAGATGTTAACGGCCGTAATGCAGGCCCAGCCAAAGGTTGTGGAATATATTAAGGCCAACCCCTACGGGCTGGACAATATTGAACAGCTTATTGCGTATTTTTACAAAGTAAAAGCTGAAGGGAAATTATAAGCAACTCAGTCTTTGATAAACACTGTAATAAACGATGCATTCCATAAAAAAATATCTTTCCGCAGCGGCGGTTCTTCTTTCCATAAACCTTACAGCCAATGCCCAGAAGTGGCAACCCGGTTATTTCATTGATATTAAGGGTGTTCGTTCGGACGGGTTTATCATCTCCAACCCCGGCGGTAACGGCCCTATCAAAAACGAAGGCTTTATTGAGTTTAAGGATGGCGAAAAAACCGAGCCGTACAAACTCAGCACCAGCGATCTGCAATCGTACGTGGTAGGTAAGGACAGCTTTGTTGTAGCCCACGCCCCCGGCAACGAAACCTGGGCAAAAAAAGAACTTGATTTTGTGCGCGTAGTAGTAAACGAAGAAACAAAAATTTACGCTACCCGTGGCGCAGGCAGCGGCAGTGGTATGGGCAATAAAGTGCGTTTCTCTCCGGCTGTAGGCTTAAGCACGGGCGGTGGTGGTTACGGCGGCGGTTTAGGCGGCGGGCTGGGCATATCCATCGGCGGCGGTGGTGGCGGTAGCGGCGATAAATCGAAAATTAGCTATTACTATGGCAGTAATACAGCAACCATGCGGCATCTTACCGAGGAAAACTTTATTGATGTAATGAGTGATGCTATGGGCGACGAGCCAGAAGTGGTGGAGCAGATCCGCGCAGGCCGCTTTGCATTGGGCAATATGGATAAACTGGTGGATTATTTTAATAAAGTAAAGGCATCGCACAAATAATGAGTTGGCAGTTTGCGGTGGGTAATTTTCAGTTCTCAGCAAGAAAATAATAGATTTGACAACTTTTAAAGGGATTGCCTAATCTGATCCTGCACAAAACAACATGAAAAAATCAATAGCAATAGATATGGACGGCGTAATTGCCGATG
>CBFGNE010000097.1:0-8717 GCA_965649995.1 uncultured Mucilaginibacter sp. | reverse complement strand
GCCGCGTACCCAAAGAGAACCTGCTGGGTGTTGAAGGCGAAGGCTTTAAACAGGCTATGAAAGTGCTGGATGGCGGGCGCATCTCTATAGCTGCCTTATCCTTAGGTATTGCCAAAGGTGCGTTTGAAGCGGCGGTAGCATACTCTAAAGAGCGCCACCAGTTCGGGCAGCCGATAAGCAGTTTCCAGGGAATATCGTTTAAACTGGCGGATATGGCAACCGAAATAGAAGCTGCGGAATTACTGGTAATGCAAGCGGCCGATTATAAAAACCGCCACCTGCCCGTAACCAAGCAATCTGCCATGGCCAAGTACTTTGCATCAGAAGTGGCAGTGCGCTGCGCTAACGAGGCAGTTCAAATATTTGGCGGGTACGGGTACACCAAAGATTTCCCGGTAGAAAAGTATTACCGCGATGCCAAGCTGTGCACTATAGGCGAGGGCACATCCGAGATACAGAAAATTGTGATCAGCAGGGAAGTGTTGCGTTAAGTGTTGATTCCACCGAATAACGAATGATTCCACCGATTTTAACTACAGCGGGATTAGTATAGTTAGTTAACACTTCACCGTTTTCTTCTTTTTTGCATCCGGGTTTTTGTCGCGGGCTTTTTTTATGTAATCTGCTGCGGCGGGTACTTTGCACGCTGTTCCGTTCATATCCACCATTACTGTACCGTTCTTATCAGCGGTTGCGAGGGCGTCAGCAGTTAAAGCCGAAACATATGCTCCGATGGCGATAATAAAGCTATTCATTTGGTAGCGCACACGGTTTGGCGATGAGTGGATAGTTTGCTGGATGCGGGTTAACAGTCCTTTCAGCGCGCCCATATCCAGTTCGCTATCAGGTTTTAAGCATACCAGGTTTGCCAGCGTAGCCCATCCCGAAGCGGCAATACGTTCTTCGGGGCTATCTACCCATTCTAATCCGAGTTCAAAACCGTAATGGCTGCCTGCCGCTACCCAGGGCACGGTGTACTCGCCAATATTGTTTGATACGGCAAGCTGCACCCAGTGTTGCAGGTCGGCTTTGGTCATTTTAGCATCGTCGGTTATCAGCCCTGCCAGGTACATGGCATCGGCATTGCCGGTTTCAAAAAGGTCCTTAGCCAACTCGTAGTCGGTTTTTACCTTTTTCTGTATCGTTTTTAGGTGCTCTACCTTAACGCCGAAAAAAGGCTCTTTAACGCCATGTTTCAGCAATATCTTTTTAATGCTTTCGCTGCCCATTGCCTGCAGTTGGGCCATTACTTCGTTCACATTCATTTGTAAAGACATTAAGGAAGGTTTACGGATTAACTTTTACAGGGATGGGCGATACATAATAAAAGGCGCCGCGGTCTACGCTTTTAATATTTACATCCATCGTTTCGCTTACCTTATTAATGTTCACGTTGATGCTGCCATCCGGGTTAACCGGCACGGTTACATATTTTTTAGTATCGGCCATTGCCGGCGTAATACTGCCTTTTAGCAGGTTTAATGTTAAAGCCACGGCAATAACGGTTAAAATAACTTTGGTGTACAGGTCTGTTTTCATAAAGAGTTATGGATAATGGTTTTACGAGACCTAATATAGGCATAAATGAGGGGAGGTAAACAAGCGCAGAAGCACCAGCATAAAAAAAAGCAGGATTGGCCTTGCGCTATACCTGCTTTCGTTTAATCTTAACTAACTATCAACTGACCGATTTTAATTCGGTTAATTATTGTTATAACTGTCGAATTATATTTATAGTATAATTATTATATTACAAATTAAATAATTATTTATTCGAATAAGTGGTAATGCGTAAATAGAATAAGGCTTTTGTAAATGATAGGCCACTGGAGTGGGTGAAGGAATAATATATTGTTTGAGGTGCCATTACCCTATATTTGAGCAATGGCAGATAAAGGCGGTAACATCGAAAGCGTAACGCTATTACGTGGTATTGCGGCTTTGGGTGTTTGCATTGTTCATTTTTATGTAGCTAACCAGGTGGTGTACAGCCCACCAGTAGCACGGATTTTCTTTATGGGGCAGTTGGGTGTTACCATCTTCTTTGTGCTGTCGGGATTTATACTGCCTTATTCGCTTTACCGAAAAGGCTACTCCATTTCCGATTTCCCAAAGTTCCTTTTGAAAAGAAGTATAAGGATAGACCCGCCGTACTGGGCTACTATTATACTATTATTCGTTTTTAAAATATTGCCCCTGCAAGTGCTTAGTTTAAAGGTGATATTATTACATGTGTTTTACCTCGTGCCTTTTGCTGAAGGCGCGCCATGGTTTAACGGGATATTTTGGACACTTGCTATCGAGTTTCAGTACTACGTATTACTCGGCTTACTGTTTCCGTTGCTCATAAAAATAAGGCCGCTGCTATCCCTGGCGATAGTTTTGCTTGCAAGCGTGGCCTGCGTTTTTATGAACTTTGAAACGCGCGAACTCATTTTTGCTTCTTTACATAATTTTGCAGTAGGGTATATTGTGTTTCTGTACTTCGCCGGCAAGGTAAGCCTGGGCCAGGCCATAGGGGTATTGCTTGCGTTTTGCGCATTTTTGGCATTCAAGGTCTCCATCACAACGGGTTTAGTGCCGGCAATAACTGCTTTGTTCTTATTGTTATACAAATCAAAAAGCCCAAAAGTGCTGTTGTTTTTAGGGAATATCTCTTATTCGCTTTATTTGATGCATATTATATTTATGTACCTCTGGCTCCATTTTATTAAATCATACATTAATAATGCATTTGTGTTGGGCATTACCTCTATGGGCGTGGGTATTGGTGCCGCCTATGTATTCTACTTGTTGATTGAAAAACCATCGCTAAAGCTTTCGAAAAAAATCGGGCTGAATGACAAGCGGTAACCGCCAGGGTAATGCTGGTATTTAAAAAACAGCCTGTTTGTGCATCAAATCATTGCTTTAATTTATGGCAGGTTTGTGTAGGTTGGTTCATCACATTTAAGCGGTAATGCCGGCACTATAGATGTAGCCGACACCAAAATTATTTTCGATTGGGGCGATTTGCACGGCATTGTATTTCGCCGAGGGAGTTAGCGAGGTAGGGGATAACACAACGTTATTGTTGGTGCGCACTTTGTTTTTTTATTAACTTTACTACATGAAACCTACCCTTTCACTCATCGTTTTATTTGGTTGCGCCCTCGCCGGGTTTTCGCAATCAACAACCAACGCCTCATTAAAATTCGACAAAAACTACACACGCTGCGAACGGCGGTGGGTGGTACTTACTAAGGCCGACACAGCTAAGGCCTATGGTTTTGGCTTTATTTATATAGATGAACAGGCCGGGTTTACCTATGATTTAAAAGGAAACTTAACTATCGACGATAAGGGTGTTTACAAAGCCGATACCACCATCTTCAAGGGGCAATCCATAAAGCTCCGCATCCCACCCAACTGGCAAAAAGTTGCATTGTTGCCGCCCGATAAAATTAAGGCGCTTAACTTGCAGGAGGAGCCTTACTGGATAAAGAAATTTTATTACAATTATACCGATACTGTTAAGCACAATTACCGCTGGGGCTGGATCTACAACGACCTGGGCGAATCGGCTATTGCCATAACCTACCTGGAGCCTGCCTATCGTATAAACAAATATGCAAAAGGTGTAGCATTTGAACTTGGCTTTGCCTATAACGTGGTGAACAGGTTTAGTGATGCTGTGGGAGTGCTGGAGCAGGCAGTATTAAATAAGCCCGATGATTCTTTTTTATATAAAGAGTTAGGGTACGCTTACCTGCACCTGAACCAGTACGAAAAAGCCATAGACACCTATAAACGAGGTTTGGATAATTTTCCCGCAAAGGATAAAGTGAGTGATGCCAAAGGCGAACTGGCAATTAATATGGCTATTGCTTATAAAACTTAGGTAATATGGAGGAGTATAAAAATTGGATGATAAAAGGCAAAAGCTATATCGCGCCCGATTCGCAATACATGAAATTAATAACCGACAAAGGATTTTAAATTATTAAACATGCTTCAATCTGCCCGAACCAGGCTTGCTAAAATTGCGCTTTCATCTGTGGCTCTTACCGATTGCAAGTTTTTAAAGGAATTGGATAAAGCCAAATTCGTCTCAATAAGTTAAGGACGCATATTAGTTATTACATGTAATTCATGATCAATTATTTCCCTTTAGATAATCCCCGCGTTAATTTATATGCTGAAATAGGTACAGCCATCAAGGTGCTTTATCCGATAGGGCTATCGCGGGAAGTACCGGAGTATCGTGAGTATCCTGGCATAAAAAAAATCATGCAAGTGATTGAAGAAAGCATGACGCGAAACAAAAAGTTCAGCAAACCCTGGATTGAATTCCTGAAAAAATTGCGTAGCGGGTCTGCTGAAAAAATACACAACACAACTATGCCGATAGATATATCTTTCAGCGGAGATATGATTTTGGAAAAATATGAGGACAACGCACTGAGGCGAATAAAACGGCTCGCTTTTTCGGTCAGCATTGTTTCTCCATTCTTTGCCATTTATGGCGTTGATGAAACTTTTATAAAGATGATGGAATATAAGGAGGCAAGTGGCTATCCCGCTATCAATGTAATTACCGAATCGCCTTATCTGGAGTTTGGAGACGGATTTAACTACCTAAAATCAGCAATTGAAGTGCAATGGCCCGACTATAGTTTTGTTCCGGTACAAATAGGATTGATGGATGTAAAGGGCTTGCAAACACCTTACAGTAACCTTGAAGAATGCAAGGTGCATAACGCGCTATTTAACACGGCTTTCGATTACAACCATGTTCACAACTTTCGGGGCGAAAGGTACTATGGAAGTGGCACCGGCGATACTACGGTTAGCTTACTGCCTCCTTCGGATTCGCAATGATTGTATAAAACTAAAAACGTATCTGGCACATCCCTAACCCACCTAAACCCGATAGGAGCGGAAAGCCCGCAGGAACGAGGACTTGTAGCGGATAGCGGGGCTGGCGGGAGATTGTAGCACAAGCCTGCCTTTTCAAATGACCCTGCAAACGATGGTTATTGTTTACGCGGTTGTTATCAAATAATTGAATTGATAATACTATTGATAACATCATTTTCTATCCCTTTATCGGTTGCCTGGCAATTGTAAGAAATGAAAAATATACTTTCTTCGCCATTCAGTAACCAATATTTCCAATATACGCTATCCTTATCTACAGTTTCAAAAAAAGCGTAATTAGCCTTCTCATTAATATCTGCATCATTATATTCGTCATCTAACAGGCTTAGCAATTCTTTAGATAAATCTATCCTGCCTCTATTTGGAACTTTAAATGAAGTGAATTGCAATGCCCCTACGCCATTAGCTGCTTCAAAAACAGATATCATATTGCCATCTGATTCTGCGGTCCAGCTATCTGGAATAATGGCAATTGTATTACCTTCTAAATAAATCGATTTCATTATCTAAATTTAAAAAAGGCTACAACGTATTATAATGAGTAAGCCCTTGGATTTATTAAAGTAAAACTAACTAAATCCCCTCAAAACCACCCCATTCCCGCCATCCGTCCACCTAATCAGCCCATTACAAAAACTTTTTTGCGCAAGCGCTTGAAAATCAAAAAATAGTACCTACCTTTGCAGTCCTTAAAATAAGGATAAAACAGTAAATACAAAAAGGAAAAAATGCCTACTATTCAGCAATTAGTTAGAAAAGGTAGAGTAGCTCTGGTTGACAAGAGTAAGTCGCCAGCGTTGGACAGCTGTCCACAGCGAAGAGGCGTGTGCACCCGTGTGTACACCACTACCCCTAAAAAACCAAACTCAGCAATGCGTAAAGTTGCACGTGTGCGCCTTACAAATGGTAAAGAAGTTAACGCCTACATCCCTGGAGAAGGCCACAACTTACAAGAACACTCAATTGTTTTGATCCGTGGTGGTCGTGTTAAAGATTTACCGGGTGTACGTTACCACATCATCCGTGGTGCACTGGATACATCAGGTGTTGCGGGCCGTAACCAACGCCGCTCTAAATACGGAACCAAACGCCCTAAACCAGGTCAGGCAGCTGCACCTACCAAAGGCGCACCAGCTAAGAAGAAAAAATAATTAAAGGAGGATAGTAACAATGAGAAAGTCAAAACCAAAAAAAAGAATCCTTCTTCCTGATCCAAAATTCAATGATGTTTTGGTAACCAGGTTTGTAAATAACATGATGTTCGACGGTAAAAAATCTACCGCCTATACTATATTCTATAACGCAATTGAAATTGTTGAAAAGAAAACCAGCGAAAACGGTTTAGATAGCTGGAAAAAAGCTTTAAACAATGTAATGCCTGCTGTAGAAGTAAAAAGCCGCCGTGTAGGTGGTGCAAACTTCCAGGTACCAACCGAGGTTCGTCCGGAGCGTAAAGTTGCTTTGGGTATGAAATGGTTGATCAGCTATGCACGCCGTCGTGGTGAAAAAACCATGATGGAGAAATTAGCCGGCGAGATCATCTCTGCTGCTAAAGGTGAAGGTGCTGCTGTGAAGAAGAAAGAAGATACGCACAAAATGGCTGAAGCCAACAAAGCGTTCTCTCACTTCCGTTTCTAATAAAGGATTACACCGATTTAATACTACGATTACACCGATTATTTATGTTTACACTTTTATAATCGGTGTAATCAAAAAAACATCGGTGCAATCAAAAAATAATAATAATGTCAAGAGATCTAAGATATACAAGAAACATAGGTATTGCCGCTCACATTGATGCCGGTAAAACCACTACAACAGAGCGTATATTGTACTACTCGGGTGTGAGCCACAAAATTGGCGAGGTACACGAGGGTGCAGCTACAATGGACTGGATGGCGCAGGAGCAGGAACGTGGTATTACCATTACCTCTGCTGCTACTACCGTTGGTTGGAAATACAGGGGCCAAAACTACCATATCAACATTATTGATACCCCAGGGCACGTGGATTTCACCGTAGAGGTGAATCGTTCGCTGCGTGTACTGGATGGTTTGGTGTTTTTATTTAGTGCTGTTGATGGTGTTGAGCCACAATCAGAAACTAACTGGCGCCTTGCAAACAACTACAACGTTGCCCGTATAGGTTTTGTTAACAAAATGGACCGTAGCGGTGCCGACTTTTTAAATGTTGTAAAACAGGTAAAAACTATGTTGGGCAGTAACGCTGTTCCTTTGCAGTTGCCAATTGGCGCCGAAGAGAACTTTAAAGGCGTTGTGGATTTGATTAACTGGAAAGGTATTGTTTGGAATGAGCATGATAAAGGGATGACCTTTACCGAAGTGCCTATCCCGGAGGATATGATAGAAGAAGCTACAGAGTGGAGAGAAAAACTACTTGAATCTGTTGCTGACTATGATGAGAGCCTGATGGAGAAATTTTTTGATGCGCCTGAAACCATCACCGAACGCGAAGTGCTTGATGCTTTACGTAAGGCTGTTTTAGATGCTAAGATAGTTCCTATGGTTTGCGGTTCATCGTTCAAAAACAAAGGTGTACAAACCATGCTTGATTATGTGATGGAATTGCTTCCTTCGCCTATGGACGTGGAAGGCATTATCGGTACCAACCCTGATACCGGAGAAGAAATTCTTCGTAAACCATCAGAAAAAGAGCCGTTTGCTGCTTTAGCATTTAAAATTGCAACCGATCCTTTTGTAGGCCGTCTGTGCTTTATCCGCGTTTACTCGGGTAACTTAGAGGCAGGTTCGTATGTGCACAACATGCGTTCTGATAACAAAGAGCGTATCAGCCGTATATTCCAAATGCATGCTAACAAGCAAAACCCTATACCTAACGTAGGTGCAGGCGATATTGCTGCGGTAGTAGGCTTTAAGGATATCAAAACAGGCGATACCCTTTGCGATGAGAAACACCCGATCATCCTCGAGTCGATGAACTTCCCTGAGCCGGTTATCGGTTTAGCTATCGAGCCTAAAACACAGGCCGACGTAGATAAATTGGGTATTGCTCTTGGTAAATTATCAGAAGAGGATCCTACGTTCCACGTAAAATCTGACGAAGAAACCGGCCAAACCGTAATTAGCGGTATGGGCGAGCTTCACTTAGATATCATCATGGACCGTTTAAAGCGCGAGTTTAAAGTAGAGGTGAACCAGGGCGCGCCGCAAGTAGCTTACAAAGAAGCTATCACCGGTACCGTACAACACCGCGAAACATACAAGAAACAAACAGGTGGCCGTGGTAAATTTGCCGATATCCAAATTATTGTATCGCCAAACGACGAAGGTAAAGAAGGTTTACAGTTTGTGAACGAAATTAGCGGTGGTTCTATCCCCCGCGAGTTTATCCCATCTGTAGAAAAAGGCTTTGCAGCTGCAATGGCAAACGGCGTATTGGCCGGTTACCCGTTAACCAGCTTAAAAGTGCGTTTAATTGATGGTTCGTTCCACGCGGTCGATTCAGATGCGTTATCTTTCGAGATAGCTGCAAAATCTGCTTACCGCGAGGCATTGCCAAAATGTAAACCGGTATTGCTTGAGCCGATCATGAAAATTGAGATCCTTACCCCTGAAGAAAACATGGGTGATGTTATTGGTGACATGAACCGCCGCCGTGGCCAGCTTCTGGGTATGGACAGCCGTGCAGGTGCGCAGGTAATTAAAGCTACTGTACCACTTTCAGAAATGTTTGGTTATGTAACCCAGTTACGTACCATTACATCTGGCCGTGCTACTTCAACCATGGAGTTTGATCACTATGCTGAAGCACCACGT
>CBFGNE010000096.1:0-8745 GCA_965649995.1 uncultured Mucilaginibacter sp. | reverse complement strand
CATTTTGCCATCGTACTGTTCGGGTGCCATAAACTCCACCGCACCGGCATTGCGCATACTGCTACGGCGCTGCTCCTGCGTCATGATGGCCAGCCCAAAATCAAGCAGTACATAATTGCCGCTGTGGATATTGTATTTTACGTTATTGCTTTTCAGGTCTCCGTGTTTTACGCCCAGGCGGTGGCAATGCGCCAGGGCGCTGGCCAACTGGTCGGCAACCTTCAAGGTTTCTTTTAGGGTGAAGATATTTTGGTGAGGCGGCAGCAGCAGTTCGCTCAGGTCGGGGCCGTCGATGTATTCCATCTCTATGAACGGGAAGGAGCCACTTTCGGTTAAGCCATAGCTTAATATCTTTACAATGTTGGGGTTTGGTATCTCGTTTACCTTTTGCAGCTTGGCAACCTCGTTTTGAAAGTTGCGGTAATTTTTATCGTCCTCGTTCTCCGCATAAATTGGCGTGGGTATTAGCTTGATGGCAGAGTAGATAGCACCTGTGCGTTTGCCTTTGTAAACCGAACCCTGCCCGCCGCTGCGCAACGCGCCAAGGTTTTCCAGCCCTTCTGCAATGGTAAAAACTTTGCTCATTTATGGTGCTAATATACTCAACGAATGGATATATAGACTATAGCGGGCTTAGATTGTAAAGTGGGGGTTTGAAAAATATCGTAGAGCAGCACTGCCCCGTATAGCCATGGTTTCAAACACATCCCTATGGTCAACCAATTCGGGCATAACGCAATCCTGTTTCAATAAAAACCCTTCGCCCCATATTTTGTTAACCCGGGTAAATTATATTTGCCCGGCATGAAGATATTATTGGTAGAAGATGAAGCTAAGTTGGTATCTATCATTCAGCGCGACCTAACGGCCGAGGGGCACCAACTAAGCGTTGCCCTGGATGGCACTACGGGCTTGCAAATGGCACTGAACGGTAATTTCGAACTGGTAATACTGGATATTATGCTGCCGGGGATGAATGGTGTAGAGCTATGCCGGCAATTACGGGCCGCCAACACGCCAAGCGCTATATTGATGCTTACCGCCCTCGGTACTACCGAAAACGTGGTTGCTGGGCTTGATAGCGGTGCCGACGACTATATGGTAAAGCCCTTTAGCCTTGCCGAACTAAACGCCCGCATCCGTACCCTTGCCCGGCGCAACGGCAGCAACGCCCCTGCCCCTAACTTGCTACAGGTGGCCGACCTGGTTATCAACACCAACGAAAGATCGGTAACACGGGGCGGGAAGACCATTGAATTAACCGCTACCGAATACCGCTTGCTGGAGTTTTTGGTAAGAAACCGCAACCACATGCTATCGCGCATTGAGATATTGGAAAACGTTTGGAACATCGATTTTAATATGGGCACCAATGTGGTGGATGTATACATTAACTACCTCCGCAAAAAAATAGACAAGGATTTTGAGCCAAAACTGATCAATACGGTGGTTGGCATGGGCTATATTTTAAAATAACCGGATGAGCATACAACGAAAAGTTGCCCTTTTATTTTTAGCCCTTACGGTATCTATTATCCTGCTGCTGAGCGGTGCTATCTTCTATTTTGTACACCAGTTTACTTTCGAGGATTTTTACAAACGGCTGGAGGCACGGGTGAACATCGCATCGCGGATATACCACCTGAATGATAAAGATAGCGTGGGGATGGTTAAGGAAATAAGGCAAAGGTACCTGGAAAAACTCCCCGCTGAGAAGACATTTATTTTAATGCCTGCCGATTACCAAAACGGGCGGACCGTAAAAGGCGTACCACAGGAGCTGGTGAACACCATTTTGGCCGAAGGCAAAACACGGTATAAAACGGCTAATATATTTTACGCCGGCAACATTTTTAAATTTGCCGGTGGCCAGGTAATGATCATTGTATCGGCTACCGACCCATACGGATTAAACGAGCTGAACAATTTACAACACATCCTCATCATCGGTTTTTTTTTATCGGTACTTGCTGCCTACCTTATAGGCAAGCGCTTCTCGTACCTCACATTTCAGCCGGTGCGCAAGATCATTAAACGGGTAAACATCATCACGGCCAGCAACCTGCACCTGCGGCTGGAACCTTATCATGGCAAGGATGAAATTGCTGAAATGACGCAGACCTTTAATGATATGCTTGACCGGCTGGAAACCGCGTTTGAGACCCAAAACAATTTCATCAGCAACGCATCGCACGAGTTGCGGACGCCGCTTGCCGTTATAAAAGGCGAGGCAGAATTAGCTTTAAAAGAATTAGAAGAGCCGGGTGCCAATCCGCAAAAAACCCTGCAAGAAATATTGGCAGGCGCCCAAAGCCTGCAGGATATATTAACCAGCCTGCTGGGGCTGGCGCAAACCGGTTTCGACGGTAAAAAGCAAAACTGGGAACAGATACGTGCCGATGAACTGGTTTGGCTGATAAAAGAAGCCGTTGACCTTATCATTCCGGAAAACAAGCTATACATAGACCTTACGGAACTTCCCGAACAGGACGACCGCCTGGTTGTTATAGGCAACATTAACCTGTTAAAGCTGGCGCTTAGCAACATTGCTTTAAATGCCTGCAAATACTCTGATAATAAGCCTGTAATGTTGAAACTTACGGCAGAGAATAAAAGCGTTGTTTTTAGCATAAAAGATGAAGGGATAGGGATCCCTGCCAGCGATGTACAGCACATTTTCGAACCTTTCTTCCGTGCATCCAACACCGGCAAGTTTGAAGGGCACGGCATTGGGCTGCCGCTGGCCCTAAACATTGTGCGCCTGCACAAAGGCAGTATAGGCATTGCATCAAAAGTTGATGAGGGGACAACAATTAGGGTGATGTTGCCGGTGCATTTGGGGTAGTGGCCGATGATAGTGATAAACCGTCGTGCCGATTTATCTCGACATCCCATCAAACAGGTAATCAGCATGCAATTGGCTAAGCATAGTGAAGGCTTTTATGATGAGGTGTTGAAACAACAACATGATGTAAATAGCATTTTGTTAAAACTCTAATCAAATTCTAATCTCGCTCTTAGGCCGTTCTAATGCCCGGTGCCGACTATTGTATCAAACAATAAATAAGCACACCATGAAAACAACAAACATTTTAATCCCCACCGATTTTAGCTTAACATCCCTAAAAGCAATCCCAGCCTTGTTGGAGCAGCAACCGGGGCAGCAGTTTAATATTACACTGGTAAACTTCCTTGGGCTGTCGGATTCCATATCCGAATTGCTGATGTTATCGCGCCGCAGCCGGGAGTACGAACACGTTACACAGGAATTTTTAGATGAGTGCAGCCGCCTGTCGCGCGGGTACAGCAATCAAATACTGTCTTTGCAAACAGAGTTTTTTTACGGCACTACCGTGGCCGTGTTTAAAAACTACCTGGAGGCAAGGGAAATTGATCAGATAGCCCGGCTAAAAGATCATAATTACCTAAAGCTGACACCATTGAGCTACGAACCCGGCCCGTTGCTGGAACGCAGCAAATGCCAGCTTATAAACCTTGCGCCTTACGTTAAACCACAGCCGGTAAAAGTAAAAGCCCTGCACACCATAGAGCAGTTTGAATTACAACAGGTTTAAGTAAACTATTTATTAACCACCTAACAGAAAAACATTATGTTACTAAAAGATAATATCCCCGTTACCTACCTGGTAGGTAAAATTAAGGGCGAGCTATTCCTGGTGGCGGGTTATGCTGTAACTATCGCCGCTTTCCACTTCTTTTTCCCGCAATTCCGTATCTCTATACCCATCGCGGTTCCGGCTATCCTGGCAACTATCATATCGTTGCTGCTTGCCTTCCGCTCTAACCAGGCATACGACCGCTGGTGGGAAGCACGCGGCATTTGGGGTGCCATTGTAAACGAATCACGTTCGCTCACCCGGCAGCTCATTACTTTCCTGGACGGCGGGAACGAGGAGGTTGAGCATTTTAAATCCCGCTTTGTAAAACGGCAAATTGCCTGGTGCTACAGCCTCAGCCAATCGTTACGCGGGCAAAACAGCTACATCCGCAGCAAGGACTTTTTGGTAGACGAGGAGATAAAATTCTCGCGCCGGTATACCAATATGCCCAATAGCTTATTAAAACTGCACGGCCTGGATACTAGGCTTGCTTACAAAAACGGCTGGCTTACCGATTACCAACAGGTAGAGATAGACCGCACGCTTACCCGCCTTTGCGATGCTATGGGCAAATGCGAGCGTATTAAAAACACTATATTCCCATCAACGTATAGCCTGTACATTCATTTTTGCCTGTACTTGTTTATTACGCTGCTGCCGTTTGGGCTGATAGAGTATTTCGGGATATTTGAAGTGCCGCTTATTATTGCGATAGCCGCAGCATTTTTACTGGTAGAAAAAATGGCCATACACCTGCAGGACCCGTTTGAGAATAAACCTACGGATACGCCGACAACCGCTATATCGCAAACCATAGAGCGCGACCTGAAAGAAATGCTGGATGACAGCCATCAGGAAGTGGCCACAGATAAAAAGCCGGTACTTGCCGAAGAAAAGGTGTTTTATATTTTATAAAGCCCTGCTTTATAGCGCATGTTGCAATTATAAGCAGACCCGCCCTTTTAACCGGGGCGGCTTTGCTTATTTTATTTGCGTTTCTGCTTTCAATGCATCGCCTTTTTTAACGGTTTTAAAGTCGAAATTCATAAAATTGTTATCCTGCGGAATTTGGATATCCATGCCTTTTAATATCGCTATTTCTACCTTAACCTTGTTAACTTTCACATCCGTTACGTGCCCGCCTTTGGTTTTATCGGCACTGAGGAAATGGAAGTGGTAATCGGCAATGGTAACACTGCTGAGGTATTGCGGCAGTTTAAAGCCCATGAGTGTGCCACTTACGTTTTCTGTTGTGAAGAATTTCTGCCTGTCGAGCATGCTGGCCAGCGGCAAAAACGGCTCTTTATCTACCGGCGGGAAGGCGCGGGTTTTTACCATGGCAAAATCGCCGGTGATGCGGATGGCATATAAGCCATTGGTTAGGCTGAGGTATTTATCTATCTGGCTAAAGGCATCTTTTTTATCGGCCGGGGTATTGATGTAAAAAGTGGTATCTGCTTTAAAATTGGTGGATAGCACCAGCGGCACCTTTGCAGTATCGGGCATGATGGTTGTAAGCCCGGTGGAACGGCTTTGGTAGGCTTTACCGTTCAGGATCATCAGTTCGCCATCCAGCAGGTCTGGCGCACCCAGCCCAAAATCTCCGTGCGTTTTCATATCTTTCACCGTTAATGTGCCATGGTAAAGCCCGGCCAAAAAGGCATCGGCTATGCCGTACTGGTAAAAGTAATTAACCTTTTTTTGCTGTGCGCTTAGCTGCAGGGTTAGTAAGGTGAAGAATAATGCGAATAAGGTTTTCATAACGAGCGAAAAAATATTGCCGAATATATTTATAAATGGCGGGGTATGAAAACTATAATTGGATGGAGGGCGTTATTGCATAGCGGCTTCCGCATACCATAGCGATGGGTTTGAGACGAAGGGTGTTCGAAACAAAAAAATGGTGCTTCATGCCGAACTTGTTTCGGCACCCCACACGGCAGGTAGCCGGCATGCAAAGCGGCTCATTATAATGGTCACTTTTATGATGGGGTCCTGAAACAAGTTCAGGATGACGTTTATGCTTTTTCTCCGCCTACCGCAAGATGAGTGATAGCGTATCTCGTGATTGGCATGCAGATGCTTCCAGCTTCCGTCAGCTGAAAGCTGACATAGTGCACGCCACGGGTTGAAAACTCGCGGCAGCGGCTTAAAAAAACATAGCTAAGGGTTTTCAACACATCGCTATACGAGAAGGACATATTAAGATTTAAAACAGCATAAATTATACACCATGCCTCAAATTATCACCCGCATATGGCACGGCACTACCAAAGCCGAGCATAGCGACGAATACCTTACTTTCCTGGAAGAAAGTGGCTTAACCGAATATAAAGAAACCGAGGGCAACCTCTCTGTAGCCGTGTGGCGGAAAGTAGAAGGCGATATCTGCCATTTTTGGACCGTTACCAAATGGCACTCGTACGAGGACATTAAAAAGTTTGCCGGCGAGGATTACGAAAAGGCAAAATACTACCCCGAGGATGCCAAATACCTGTTAGAATACGAAGAAAAAGTGTTGCACGTAGAAACCTTTGAGTATTAGCATTTAAAAAACTCAGTCAGAACCATTTTTAATAACTCCGGCTGCTGCACATAAGCATCGTGCTGTGCAAAAGGGACGATGAATACAGATGCGTTTTTAACGAGTGTTTCCAATTCGGCTACATCGGCTAAGGTGGTTAGGTGATCTTTATCGCCACGGGCGATGAGTACCGGCTGTTTGATGTTTTTAACAGCCTCATTGGGATGGCCGGATTCAGTTTCATCCATCCACATGTGCTTAATAGCATTTACCAGTTTCGTAAAATCTGCTTCAGGGTTAAGGTTGTTGTAGCTTTCTACCGTTTCGGGGAATTTCGCCGCCCAACTTTGGGCGCTTAGCTTTTGGTATATGGGCTTTTGGGGCAGCATGTTTTTATTATGCCAGGTGGAGCCGATGGTAGCCACCTGTTTAATATTTAAATTTGTGAATGCTGCCAGGCGGTAAGCCACAATTCCACCGTCGCTGAAGCCGAGGATACTGAACTCATCAATTTTTATATGCGTTAAAACCGCTTCCACATCTTGTTGCAAGTGTTCGTAAGTTAAGGGCTCCTCTCCTATGGTTGATTTGCCTTGTCCGCGGCCATCTATGCCCAGCAAGGTGAATTGTTTGGCTAATTCGGTATGGATGGGGCTGGTATCGTTCATGGTGCCCAAACCGCCGTGCAAAATCAACAGTACGGGTTTACCGGGCGTTCCTGCTTTCTCGTAATATATTTTGGCGGTACCAATGTTCAGGTAATCGCCCGACTGATGATTGAAGGTGTTCATGGCTATGCATTTTGCTGTTTAACCGCTTCGGCAATATATTGTTGCAGTGTGGTTTCGCCTTTAAGGGGTGCGGTAACACCGTGTTCTGGCTTTGCCTTACCGGCTATAACGGCATCCGTCATTTCTATGAAATTTTTAATACCATCCGGTTTCATGCCCATTTTTTGAAGGGCTTGCTCCCATTGTGCATGAGGTATCTGTTCGGCTTTAATAGTTTTACCCATTATCTTTGAACCGGCCGCAGCCACATCGGCAGACGTATAATACTCCGGCCCTTCCACCTCATTTATTTTCGCGGTATCCTTTGTATCTGCAATAATATCGGCTATAACCTTAGCCACATCCATCGGTGAGATCATCGGCAAGGCCATATCTACCGGAAAAAAGGTGTGCAGGATACTCGTTTCCTGTGCCTCTTTTAAACCGGGCAGCCAGTTGCTAAAGTAGTATGCTGGCCTTACAAAAGTTGTATCAATATTTAATCCATCAAAAGCATGTTCCAGCAGGTAACTCACCTTGAGGGTACCCGTCCCTTCTTTATGCTGCGCCCCCATGGATGATAAGCCCACAATACGCTTTATGCCCGCTACCTCTGCAGCAGTGCGGTAATTAGCCAATATCTGTTCCGCTTCGCCCAATATGTCAACAGTCCCCGGGCTTTCCGGGGTTAAAACAAAAAGGGTACTGCCGCCTTCTGTAGCCTTAATTAACGACGGTCGGTCGGTAGCATCCGCAAGGGCTATAGCGGCTCCCTGTGCTTTTAGCTTGCCTCCTTTTTCTTCATCGCGCACAACTGCCTTTACCTGCTGTTTGTTTTTAAGCAGTGCTGCGGCAATTGCGCCGCCAACCTGCCCCGATGCACCCAAAATTATATTCATAACTTATTTTTTTAAATGTTTCTTTGGTTGATTTCCTATAAGGCAAAAATCAAACCAAGCGGCAGCTGTTGCTGCTCATTAAAACATATCAAAACATTTAAGAGTAAATATTGTCCTTTAGTACGTGAAGGAAAATATGGATACCAATACCCCAAAAATTACGCCGCGCCCGCGAAAAGAACTCACTTACATAGAAAAAGTATGGCATACCGTTGGCATTGTTGCCCTGCTGGTAATTGTTGTGCTGATAGCCCGGGTTGCATTTAATGTACTGTTGATGATATTGGCGGCAACGCTCATCGCCACGTATTTTCACGGGCTGGGCAACATCATCCAGCGTAAAACCAAATGGGGGCGTAAAGTAGTTATGTCAATTTCGGTTGGCGGCACCTTTGCCATTTTGGGCGTACTGCTTTGGTTTATGGGGACAAAAATAGAGCAACAAATACAGCAACTTAGCCATAGCCTGCCCGGCACTATTAATGCTGCCCGTGGCAAACTCGCCGAAAGCCCTGTAGGGCAACAGGTTTTAACTTACCTGGATGATAATTCGGGCAAAATATTCATTACGGCACAGCACTTTTTCAGCACCAGTTTTGGGGTGCTGGGCAACATCTATATCATTTTGTTTTTGGGTATATTTTTCACGGTGAGCCCAACCGTTTACAAGGATGGCTTTTTGATCATTATCCCGCCGGAGAAAAAGGAGCTTTGGAAATGCATCATGAACCGGATCAACACCTCGCTTAAAGGATGGCTAAAGGGTACGCTGCTCTCGATGGTATTAATTACCATTATGCTTATCATTGGGCTCAGCATTATGAATATACCGGCGGTATTGGTACTGGCACTGCTTGCCGGCATGCTGAAGATCATCCCCAACTTTGGTTCGATGGTGGCGATGATCCCGGGTGTATTATTAGCCTTAACGG
>CBFGNE010000095.1:0-8875 GCA_965649995.1 uncultured Mucilaginibacter sp. | reverse complement strand
TTTGCCCAGCCATTCAGGCAATTAACGGCGGATGATTTTCAGGGTTACCCACGTGCCTACAACCGCGGCGTGGTGGCTTACACCAATTGTACTATCGATTTTCGTTTCCAGGCATCGCGTGCCGATGGCGAATACATCCTGCATTTTAATGTGCGGTTGAGCATGAACAACAACCGCTCGTGGATAGACCGCTCGCGTGTCACCTCGCAATTGGCCCTGGCAGAGATCTTAAAGCATGAACAGGGGCATTACAATATTGCCTACCTGGAGCAGCAGGAAGTTTTGCGGGAGGTAAACCGCACCCGCTTCAGCGCCAATTATCAAAACGAGGCCATGGCTATTTTCAACAGGATTGATGCCAAGTATAAGCAGCTGAATATCGATTACGACGACGATACCGAACACAGTACCAATAAGCAACAGCAGCATAGCTGGGACGTGTATTTTGCAAAGCGTATACAAAATATGCCGCCGCTGAATGCCAATAACTATTAGCGCAGCCCAAATGGAATTTGCTGCTTTGGATTATTGCCGTATTTTTGGTGAATATGCCAAGCGGTAAAAACCTCTATTTTGCTTCTGATATCCATTTAGGTGCGGGCGGGCATGCCTCATCGCGCGGGCGCGAAGACCGCTTTATCCTTTGGCTGGATAGCATTAAGGATGATGTTGCCGAGCTGTTTTTGATGGGTGATGTGTTCGATTTTTGGTTCGAGTACAAAACGGTGGTACCAAAAGGCTACGTCCGCTTCTTAGGGAAACTGGCGCAATTGGCAGATGCAGGCGTAAAGCTTTACCTGTTTAAAGGCAACCACGATATGTGGATGTTTGATTACTTTAAAACCGAACTGAACGCCACCATTATATCAAACGAGTTGGTTATAGAGCGTGGCGGAAAAAAATTTTACCTGCACCACGGCGACGGGCTTGGCCCCGGCGATAACAAGTACAAATTCCTGAAAAAGATATTCCGCAGTAAGCTATGCCAATGGCTTTTTGCAAGGCTGCACCCAAATTTGGGCATTGGCTTGGCCAACGCCTGGTCGCACAATAGCAAACAGGTTAACGCACGGATAGGAGAAGAAAAGCTGCACCCAAAGGAGTGGATAGAAATATACTCTAACGAGTTGCTGCAAACGCAGTATTACGACTATATGATATACGGGCACCGGCATAAACCGCTTGATATACAGCTTACCGGCAACAGCCGCTACATAAACCTTGGCGATTGGATAGGCTTTTTTACCTACGCCATTTTCGACGGGAATACGCTGGAGCTGAAGTATTTTAAGGGAGCCGAAGAGTAGCTTAGGCTCCCCATTCTATTTACAATCGGCTGAATAAATTATATCCTTAAATTTCCGTATTTTTGCATGTTTTTTGCAATACACCGCGTAAACTAAACCCGATTGGAATGGAAAGCCTTTTTGGTGGCGTGCGGGATAGGGCAAAAGGCTTGTAATAAAAAGCGGGGCTGGCATAACCAATTGGCACTGCACTTGATTTTCGAAATAAGATGTTAGAGAAATTAGAATTAATATACCAACGCTGGAAAGCGGTAGAAGCTGAGCTAAGCAGCCCCGACGCGATGAGCGACATGAAGCGTTTTGCCCAGTTGAATAAGGAATATAAAGACCTTGCTAAAATTGTTGACCAGTATAATATATACCGCAACATTATGAGCAATATAGATACCAATAAAGAAATTTTGGCTACCGAGAAGGACGACGAGTTCCGCGAGATGGCTAAAATGGAATTGGATGAGCTGTTGACAAAGCAGGATGAAATGGAAGAAGTTATCCGTTTGATGCTGATACCAAAAGACCCTGAAGATTCTAAGAACGCCATTATCGAGATCCGTGGCGGTACAGGCGGAGATGAAGCATCCCTTTTTGCCGGCGACCTTTACCGCATGTATATGCGCTACTGCGAAAAACGCGGCTGGAAAACCGAACTGGTTGATTATACCGAAGGTACATCGGGCGGATACAAAGAGATTGTTTTCAACGTAAATGCAGAGGACGCTTACGGCAACTTTAAATACGAAAGCGGTGTGCACCGGGTACAGCGCGTGCCTGATACCGAAACCCAGGGCCGCGTGCATACATCAGCTGCATCTGTAGTAGTATTGCCCGAGGTTGATGAATTTGATATTGATTTGCAGGTGAGCGATATCCGCAAGGATCTGTTCTGCGCATCAGGCCCGGGTGGGCAATCGGTAAATACAACCTATTCTGCGGTGCGTTTAACGCACATACCTACCGGTATTGTAGCGCAGTGCCAGGATCAGAAATCGCAATTAAAAAACTACGATAAGGCTTTAGGCGTATTACGTTCGCGCGTATACGAAATGGAGCTGCAAAAGCACCTGGAGGAAACCTCGAAAAGGCGTAAAACAATGGTGGCAACCGGCGATAGAAGCGCCAAAGTGCGTACGTACAACTACCCGCAAGGGCGCTTAACCGAGCACCGGATAGGCTTAACCATATACAACCTAACCGGCGTAATGAACGGCGACCTGCAGGAAATTATGGAAGCGCTGCAATTTGCAGAGAACGCCGAACGGTTAAAAGAAGGCACCGCCGCTTAATGCGCGCGGAAAATTAAGCCGCCACCCAGGTAATCGCAATCGCTGTTGTGTATGTAGGCCTTAACCTGCACAGCCATCCAGGGTAGCACATAGTATTTTACGCCGGGTGTCCAGTATTTATTAATTTCGGTTGTGCTTTTGTAGTGCAGGTAATAGCCATAATTAGCCATAATGGCCAGGCGGCCCAGCCAAAGGTCGGCACCAATGCTAAGGCCATACCTCCACCTGTCAAACGATGTTCCGTGGTATTGATAAGTAGGCTCTAAGTTGGTTTTGGGGTCGTTATCAGGATGGTAAAGCGTAAAGTAGTAAACAGCATCGCCCCCGGCTTTTAAACTCAAAACGGGGCTTAGCCTATAATTGTAAGCTGCCGAAAAGCCTGTTTTATACAATCCCCCTTCAGCTTTTTGTACGCCCCTGCGGCCTACATCAAACCCGATCTCAAAAGAGTGCTTATAAAATGTGCTAAGGGCTTTGCTGCTGGTTGGCGGCCCAGGTGTATTTAAAGTTTTAATTAGGCCCAATGATGTTTCTACAGTGTTTACCCCATTATTGGGCACCCGCACAGCACCATTGGAGTAATGAAAAATATCTATCCCGCCTTTTAATGTTAGCGTGTTGCTTAATGGCGAAGTAATAAACAAGCCGGCCTGGGTGGCCAAATTAATGTGGCTGCCAATAAGCGGATTGCCATTGCTAAAATAGGTGCCCGTGGCGTAGGCGAAGCCAAGCGCCGGCGCAAAAACCAGGCGTGTGCCGCCTATTTTAGCAATGGGGAATTCTAACCGCCCCAATAAAGAGTAAACACGCCCTATAGGGTGGGTTACCGCATTGTTGCTATCTATTACACTTACATTATTAAAACTGCGAAACCCGGCAACCACATCAATAGCCTGCACATTTAGCAAGCGGATGTAGGGGGCCTTGTTATTCCCCATATCAAAATGATAGGCTGCTTCGGCACCGCCCAGGTGCCCCGGGGTTTTATAAAACTCGGCAGTAAATGTGCTTAAGCCATACAGCCCGTTAAGCTCAAATTTATTATTGCTTTGGGCCCAAACGCATTTAAACGCTAATAAAAGGGGTACAAGCAGTGCAATTTTTTTCATACAGGGGTAGTCCGCAGTATACGGCAGTTAATAATTTATTTAATTGGGGGGATCATATATATCGCATATTGAAATATTTATATATATAACGCCTGCAAAATAATATATTAATACCACTTATTAGCATTTCATCTCAATTTCATAATGCCCTGCTACTTTTACAACCTTAGCGTACAGCATCCATGTTTTTTTTGCCTGCTGTAATTTATTTTAACTGTACATAATTTTAAAGCGTATGCTTGCAGTAAAAAACTTAACAGGGAATAGCGCGGTTTTTGCACGCGAAACATGTTTAATGGGTAACAGGTTTGGGATAAGCCTGGTTGCTGACAATGCCGCCTGGGCTGATGAACGCATAGACGATGCCGTTAATGAAATAACCCGTGTGGAAAAGCTGTTGAGCACCTTTACAGAGGACAGCAAGCTGAACGAGATAAACCGTAATGCAGGCATTCGCCCGGTGCGGGTAGATGCCGAAATTTTTAAACTGGTTGATAGGGCGCTGCAAATATCCGACCTTACCCACGGCACCTTTGATATCACCTATCCTGCTACCCAAATTGTTGATACCGATACAAAAGCAGCTAAACGCAAACTAAACCTTACCAACTATAAAAACGTTGTGCTTGACGCCGCAAAACAAACCGTTTTTTTAAAAAACAAGGGGATGCGTATTGGCTTAGGGGCCATAAGCCGTGGCTACGCTGCCGACAGGGCTAAATATATTTTACAGATGCAGGGAGTAGGCAGCGGCGTTATAAACGCCGGAGGCGACCTGTTGAGTTGGGGCCTGCAGCCCGATAATACCCCATGGACTATCGGTACTGCCGATCCCTCGCAGGTTGGGCAACCCTTTGCCGATGTAAACATCAGCAATATGGCTATTGCTACCTCCTTCAATTCCGAAAAACTTACCGCTATCGCAAGCAACAAACCAGTCGGCACTATCGACCCGGAGAGCGGTTTCCCGGTTAGCAAAATAAAAAGCGTAAGCATTATTACACCCGGCGCCGAACTTGCCGATGCAATGGCTACGCCTATTATTGCAATGGGGATAAATGCAGGGCTGTATTTAATAAATAAACTTAATCAAATGGCCTGCATCATTATTGACGACCATGCGCGTATCTATACCTCAAAAGATATTAAATTAATGGTATAGGCACTTGGCTGTTTATGCTGCTATTTATATATTTACCAATATTACAACCAAGCCTTTATAAGTAAATTTTCGTCCAATAACTAATAGTGCACACATTGGCCACAGGGCTTTTGTTTGCGTTTATAGTAAAGCATTTGTTTGCCTCCTGAAATGATAAAGTGGTTTTTGTATATTGTACTCTTAATGATATCCGCACCACGCCTTTTATCTGCAAATACCAATACCGTTAATACCAAAATTTTTTACGGCTACACTATACGCATGGCTGCGCGCCCGGCGTTACAGCAACATGATACTACTGCCAAAGCTAAACAGCGCCAGCAGGAGGAAGATAAAAAGAAAGTTAAGGAAGTGGCCAAGGCAAAAAAACAGCCAAAGCCCGAGAAAGTGGAGGAAATAGACCCGGCAACCGGTAAGCCAAAAGCTAAACCTAAACGGCAGCGCCGGCCGGATGGTATGGAGCGGCCACCCGAAATACCGAGGAGAAATAATAATTAGTATTAAGTTTACAGCGTTTTGTTAATGAGATACCTGGGCATATTGGTTTTTATAGTGAGTTGCAGCGCTTTAAGCAAGGCTGGGGCTAAGCCTGTGCTTTTATATGCCCCCAATACCCGCATAGTTGCCGATACAGATACCGTTGTTGCCAAGGCAGCTGCGGATACTACCGCGCCGGTTAAGAAAAACTCGCTTTCGGCGGGGATAAATTATGGTAGCGATGCTTTGTTTTTTGGGCGTACAGGCCCCAATAAATACCCGTTTATGGCGGCGGATATGGTGGTAAACTATAAATCGGGCTTTTTTGTATACGGATCGGCCTTAAAAGTGCTTGGTTACAAGCCCGTTGTGGATGAGATTGACGTGGGGGGAGGGTATTATTACCGCCTGTCTAAAAAGTTTACAGGCACCATCAGTTATACCAGGTTTATTTTTAACGACCAGTCGGTAATCATAAAATCGGCGTCCTCAAATGATATCAACTTTAAAAACTCCTACGATTGGGGGCCGTTTAAAACAAGTGTGATAGGCGATTACCTTTTTGGGAAATCGTACGATATTTTTGCAACCATCAGCAACTCTAAATATTGGGAGAGCAGCTGGAGTATTTTTGACGACCAGGATTACCTGTCCATAAACCCATCGTTCAATTTTATAGTGGGCACGCAGAACTTTGTGCAACGCTATTCTATCGACCATAAATACCAGTTGGAAGCCAATAATATATATATCCGTAACGAGAACGGGCTGGGTGCCAGGGCAAACGCTAAGTTTACCATGCTTAATTATAGCTTTAAAGTGCCTATATCATATAATAGGCCACATTATACTTTGGAGTTTGCGTACCGGTACTCGATGCCGGTGAATGTGGAGGGCGCTTTGCTTAACCGGCGCGAATCTTTTTATAACTTAACATTTTATTACGTTTTTTATTGATGCCGGATGAATGTTTTAATTATAGAGGATGAAAAGGCGCTCGCCTACGAACTGGAACTGTTTTTATCAAAAAACAATTATATATGCGAGGTATGCTTTAATGGCGCCTCAGCATCCGAAAAGATAGCCGTAAACCTTTACGATTTTATACTGATAGACCTTGGGCTGCCCGATTACGATGGCTTAGACCTGCTAAAGGAAGCCAAAAAAAGCCGGCCGGAAGCAGCCTGTATCATCCTTACCGCACGAGCCGAAGTTTACGATCGCATACGAGGGCTGGACCTGGGGGCAGATGACTACTTGGCGAAGCCATTTTCGTTGCTGGAGCTGCAAAGCCGAATGCAGGCCATAACCCGTCGCAAGTTTGGGCTGGTGAACCAAACGGTAGACCTTGATGGTTTCCTGGTGAACCTTACCGACCGTACCATAACTTACATGAGCAATACGGTAAGCGCTATCACCAAAAAGGAGTTCGACTTGATAGCATACCTTATCCTGCATAAAAACCGCACCTTAACCCGGGCACAACTAAGCGAGCATATATGGGGCAGTGTGGTGAATGATGATTACGACTCCAATTTTATTGACGCGCACATAAAAAACATACGCAAAAAGTTAAGCGCCTTTGCCGGTACCGACTGGCTGGAAACCGTGCGCGGCCTGGGTTACCGTATAAAAACAAACGTTTAAGTATTGAAGCTTAAAACCAAATTAACGCTGTTTAATGCCATATCAAAACTGGTTATTGTAACCCTTTTTGTGTTGCTGCTGCCCTCCATTATCGAAAGCATAAACCGTAATTATACCGACGAACGCCTTATTAAGCAAAAGGATAAGCTGCTACAGATCGTAAGAGAGAAAGGCATTCAAAGCTATATAGAAGACGGGCAAAGCTACGGCAGCTACCTGCCGCTGAAAGAGGAGTACATTAGCCTGGATGAGGTGGAGCCCGAGTATTACGCCGACACCATTCAAAATGAGAAGAGGGCAGTGGAGCGCGATACTATTGACTACCGCATCCTGAGCCATACGTTTGTGGCCGGAAAAAAAAACTACTTGCTGGAGATTGGCAAAAGTACCGAGACGATAGACGACACCACCGGCCCGCTGCAAAATATTGCCTTTTTGATATTGCTGGGCATGATCCTTTTAACCATCCTGGCCGATCAGGTTTACTCTAATTATATCCTGGCCCCGCTTAGCCGTATCATACGTACCAAGTTGGTTGGTACAAAGTTTCCGAGTTTTACTTCTTATACGCAGGTAAAAACCAGCACGTCTGATTTCCAGCATCTTGATCTCAGCATCCATAAGATGATCGAGACCATCGAACACGCTTTTCAGAAAGAGCGGGAGTTTATTTCTAATGCATCGCACGAGTTGATGACCCCGATATCTATCCTGCAATCCAAAATAGAGAACATGTTTCAGCAGGAAGATATTGGCGACGAAATGAAAGTGCGCATGATGGAGATGCAGAAAATATTGAACCGTTTAAAAAGCATCACCAAAACCTTATTGCTGATATCGCAAATAGAAAACGAGCAGTTTTTAAAGGAGGACGAAATATCGCTTACCGAGATGCTGCAGGATATGTACGAGGAAATATCCATCCGCCTGCAGGAGAAAAATATAGGTTACGCCCTGGCATTAAGCGAGGATGTGGTATTGCAAAATGTAAATAAGTTCCTGCTGTTTAATTTGTTGTTTAACCTGGTAAATAACGCCATTAAATACAATCGGCCGGATGGCTCTATCATCATAACCGGCGAAAAGGTGAAAAACTATTACGTTATTAATATAAACGATACCGGCATAGGCATTGCTGACGAACAATTGCCTTTTATTTTTGATAGGTTTAAGAAGATAAAGCAATCGCTAAAACAGGATAGCTTTGGGCTGGGGCTGCCGATTGTAAAATCGATAGCGGCCTTTCATGAGATAGAGCTACAGGTGCGTTCAGAGCAGGGTGCAGGCAGCACTTTTACGCTTATCATTCCGGCAAAACTCATCAAATAATAGCCATTTTGGCTAAGGGCTGTACTAAATTGCAGTCAGCGGTGGCAGCTTTTTAAATATGTGCCTGCCATTTCCTCCAATTTCATTTCCTAAGCATTAAAAAAATGTTGTTACACTATTGTTTTTTAATGTTGGTATAGAATATAGGGCAATAGTTTGGCTTTGTATATTTTGGCATTTACTTTGCAAATGTTCACGTATAAACACACAACATAATATCATGAAGACTTTAAAATTAAAGATAGCTACTTTCAGCATTGCGATAGCTACATTAGGCGTTTTAGGCGCCGGCTGTAATTCACTTACTAAAACACAAAAGGGTGCTGCCATTGGTGCAGGTGCCGGCGGTACAATAGGTGCAATTATTGGCAAGGCTGCGGGCAATACCGCTTTAGGCGCTATTATAGGCGGTGCTGTAGGTGGTACCGCAGGTGCTTTCATTGGCCGTAATATGGATAGGCAGGCTGCCGAAATAAAACAAACCGTACCGGGTGCTACCGTTATCCGCGAAGGCGAAGGTATATTAGTGAAATTTGATTCGGGTATACTGTTTGATACCGA
>CBFGNE010000094.1:0-8883 GCA_965649995.1 uncultured Mucilaginibacter sp. | reverse complement strand
CGGTAGGTATTTATGCTGTTAAGCCCAACCTTAACGTGGCTGCTAATACGGTGGTCAATGGTAGTACGTATGTCGGCACGGTCAAAGCGCTGGTTAACAACTATACCATCCTGGCGGTAAAAACCGGTAGCGATATTAAATTGCGTAGCATCGCTACCGCCGGACACATTTAACTGATGGCTTTGAGTTGGTGCATTCCTGTAAATAAGGCCTTGCCAATCTGTTGAAACGCCGGCTGTAAGCGCCGCTTGTTCAGCAGGGGTTATAGGGTAAGCCGAGGTACCGGGAGCTGCTGTATTATAAGTGGCGGCATCACGCTTTAGTTGTGCATAACCTTCGCCATCGTAAACGTTATATTTGCCAAGTACGCTGGCATTTGAATAATAGCCATCGTAAGAAACAACCGTTTTGCCGGCGCGCCCCCTTTTAGTCGTAACAAGTATTACACCGCCTGCACCACGCGAGCCGTATATAGCTGTAGCAGATGCATCCTTTAATATATCAATAGATGCGATATCTTCCGGGGCGAAATCGTTAATGCTGCCGGGGTACGGGATACCATCTAAAACCACCAGCGGGCCATCCTGCCCATCGTTATTACCGGTAGTAATTGTGCGGTTACCCCTGATGCGGATCTGGCCACCAGACCCGGGTGTAGCGCCATTGCTTATTATATCCACACCTGCCGTACGGCCCTTTAACTGGTCTATTAAGTTTGGGGCAGGTACTTCGCCTAAAGTTTTTCCGGATAAAGAAGCAACCGCACCGGTTACGTCTTTCTTACGTTGGGTTCCGTAACCAACCACAATAACCTCATTAAGGTTCTTCGAGCTCGGGCTTAAATGGATGGTAAGGTTGGCCTGGTTGCCAATTGCCACTTCCTCATCCAGGTACCCTACAAAGTGTACGATCAGCGTCCGCTCATTATCAAGCACGTCAATTGTAAATTTGCCGTTTATATCGGTAGATGTGGTTGTTTTGCCCGATTGGGCTTTAACGGTTGCCCCTGGTAGTGGTTGATTTTTTTCATCAAACACAACACCGGTAATTTTTTTGTTCTGCGCCAAAGCTGTCGTGCAAATCAAAATGCTTAATAGCACTGAGAGCGCGGCTTTGTTAAAAATGTTGAGTATTAATATTTTCATAATTGGTTTACTTAGGATTAGTGGATCAATTCCGCGATTAAAAAAGGATAGTGCTTTTGTTAAATGTTTTCGGGCAGTTATCGGCTACTTTCAATCATACAGCTTGATCTTCCATACTGATATTGGTTAGTTAGTTACCATGGGCGTGCTTGTCCTTGACAATCGCCCTCACACATTTCTTAAGTTGCCTTCATCGATCTTTTCGGTTAATTGGTTTACCATATTGGGTACAAAACACAAAAGCTATTCATCTCAAATTAAATGCAATCGATTGCATCAAAAGCCGTAAAAAAAAGAGTTGTGAAACTCCCTTTGGATAAAAGCTGGACATTGATTTATAATTTGGTTTATGCGCCGGATTATCAACCCTGGGCATTCGCTAAGTTCTGCTGTTTGGTAGGTTTTGAATATCACATATCGTCAAAATCCTCTTTCAAATGTGCAATCGTACCCTTCCGGCAATATATTTCTGCTGTTTTGGCGGTTTTATCACAAACAGGCGCCCGGGCGCCTCATTAATATCTTTAACTAACGGGGCGCAACTAATCAAATGGTTGTTGAAAGTACAAGGCAAGGGGACGGAAAAGCCGAACAGCAACATGCCGGGCGGGCCTCTCCCCGCCTTTGCGGTCCGCCGGCATTTAAAAATGGAGATAAAAAGGCATGCGGGATTGATTCCTGTTCGTAAACGTGCCAGCCGCCGGGGGCATCGATGAAACTTTATTGGATTAATTCAGGCCGAAAATGCAGCTTTTTGAAAAGTGCTAAAAAAGGTACTACCTCACCCGATTTTGCAAAGAAAAGCACCGAAAAACCACAGAAAAACGCAGATTTCCGCAAATGGCATTTCGGCTGTACGAAACTGTACGAAGTTGTACGAAATTGTACGAAACTGTGCGAAATTGTACGAAACTGTACGGATTGTGCGAAACTGTACGAAGCTGTACGTAAAATAAACTTCGTACAGTTGAAGCCACCTGTCTAAGCGTCCTCGCTTTAAATTACGCTAACTGGGCGGCCTAAAACAGACATTCGTTATATAAAAATGGCAAAAACAGCTACTCTGCCATTTAAAAAATCGGCAATTTTAACTATTAAGTACTACACGCCTTGATTTTGGCCTCAGCCTTGATTTGGTTAGTTAAATTGGTGAAGGACAGCGCGAGGCTGTCCTTTTTTTGTAACGCACAGGCTACTTTTGCCCGGGGGAGTCTGTTCTAAAGGGCGACGCCGGAAGCCCCTCCCGATTATACAAATTGGCACCTTCCGGGTTGTCTGACCAGGCGTAACGCACATACACAGGGTGAGCTATAACCGGAGAGCTAACAACCACCCTATCACCAACTATCTCAGCAACAGCCCATACAAACCGTTTATCTTCACCAGCAACGGCAAATTGGGAAAGCGGTTCGCCATCCTTTGATACCAGCCCGGTGCCAACATTTAAGAAATTAAGGGTTATTTTGTTCCCGTTTATTGCAGCAGATTGAAATATAGGGCCGCCGGAAATAGTGATCTGAGGATCGGAATAGGCAATACTTTCTGCAGCGATCGCTAACCGTTCGCCTACAACCTTTTTGTTTAGGGGATGAAGATCGTTCCATTCGCCGGCATCTATGGTAACCACCACTGCGGTTTTTTTCAATGCCAGCGCCTGTAGTTGCGCCTCTCTTATTTCCGCCCAGTCGCTTTCAGCTGGTAAATACTGCACTTCCCCAAAATTAGGCAACTGAACAACAAAAAACGGAAGAGAGTCAGACTTCCAATCTGCACGCCAGTTCTTTATCAAAGCAGTTAACAGCTCGTTATAATTCTTGCTTCCCACATTGGTCTCTCCCTGATACCATAAAAATCCCTTAACAGGGTAATTTACAGCCGGTGCTATCATTGTATTGTACAATCCGGTTGGTTCGTTTTGGGCCGAAAACGGTTCGCTATCCCCCGGTAGTGGTTTGTTGATTTGATATGCTGAGCCAACCTGGTAAAGCCAATCGCCCCGTAAATCAATAACGGTTGTGCCATCTGTTAATTCGTAGCGTTTATCCGGCACAAACCCGCCTTTTCCGCTTGTGTTAACAATGCGTACTGCGATCAGGTTTTTTCCGGCTTTTAGCAAGCCTGCGGGTATTTCATACCTGCGCGGCGGGTATTGATAAGTAATTTTACCCACCAATCGACCGTTAACGTAAGTTTCGTCAGCATCAACGATACGGCCAAGAAAAAGTTTGGCAGCTTTACCGGCCATTTCATTCGGGATGTTTACTTCTTTCCGGAACCAAACTACACCATTTAAGCCTTTAACCCCCTGATCGGCCCAATAACCGGGCAGCCAAAACTTATGCCAGTTGGTTGGCACATATAGAGGATCGAACCATTTTAGCCCGCCCGCCAAGCCTTTATCATCTGGCTGCGAGGCCCTGGTTGCCGGTGCAACTCGCAACCTTTCTTTGGCAACATTGGCTATAAAAGCCGTATCTCTTATTTGTGCGAGCCTTTGGCTAAAGGTACCGATATCCTTAATACCCCCTTCATTTATCCAGGCCTGTATAGGCGTGCCACCAACGCTGGAGTTTATAAGGCCAATAGGCACATGGTATTTGGTATAAAGTTGTTTTGCAAAAAAGTACGCCACCGCACCAATATCGAGTATATTTTTCTGTGTCGTAGGTACCCAATGCCCGGGCAAATAGTCATCATGAACGCTGACAGCATCGGAATTTGTGGCGACAAAAAAATACCGGATGAAAGGGAAGTCGGCTGTGGTTATCTCTTCGGGGTATTTTTCTTTTACACGCTCCATTTTAATGGTCATGTTTGATTGCCCCGAACAAAACCAAACGTCTCCGATAAGTATATCCTTTAAAAGGATATGATTGCTACCCAATATTTCCATTTGATACGGCCCACCTGCTTTCATTTTTGGAAAAATGAAAGCCCATTTACCGTCATTACCCACCAAAGATTTAAGGGTTCTCCCATTAAATTTCACCTTTACAGGTTCGGCCGGACTCCCCCACCCCCATATTTTAATTTCAGTGTCGCGTTGAAGCACCATGCCATCGCTAACAAGTCGTGGAAGCCGGATCGTTGCATACACGTGCGACAATGGAGATAGCAGTACTATTATGCCAAAATATATCCCCAACAATGTTTTCATATAACTCTTATTGTTTTAATTTCACCTTCTTGCGCATCCGTTCAGGCTTTTTCCTTATAAATTTTGAAATGTGCAATCGATTGTAAATGTAATGACCTATTTTAATTCTGAGTGTTTTTTCGGTAACAATTTTGTTTGTTGCTGTTTTATTGGGTTTTCAAGGAATTATTAAATTCAGAGTAATATATTTGTTAGCATAACCAATTGTTTTCTTACTTAACACCAATGTTATTGTATCTATTAAAAAATGATATGATACCGGGCCAAAAACACTATATGTGGAAATTAGTTAAATGCAGCCTTGTAATATGCCTGATATTAATTTGTTTGCCACATATTAGTCTTAGCCAACACAATCTCAATCTTACCTCTATCACCGTAAAAGAAGGGTTGTCGTCAAACACGGTTAATGCCATTATTAAAGATCATAACGGCTTGATGTGGTTAGGTACTACTAACGGCTTAAGCAAGTATGACGGAAGCAATTTCACCATCTACAGGCACCAACAAGGCGACAAAAACAGCCTTCCATCTAACGAAATTTTAACATTGTTTGTGGACCACACCGGAAAACTTTGGGTAGGTACTGCAGGTGGCGGCCTATGTTATTACGACCAGAAGTTAGACCGGTTTGAACAATATAGAGGCGACGGGCGTTGGAAAGAATTACCCACTATATCTGCACGGGCTATAAAGGAAGACCAGGACGGAAACCTGTGGATTGGGACTTACGGGGATTTGAGAATGTTTGACCTGAAAACCGGGCGGTCTACCCGTTTGCCAATGAACTTTCCAAAAATGTCTGACGCGGGAACTTTTGTAGTAATTTCATTATTGCAAGATAGCCGCCATAATATGTGGGTTGGAACCAATAACGGGGCATACCTTTACAACCGAAATCAACGTAAGTTTACAAGATTTGCCCACAACCAGGCCGACCCAACCAGCTTGAGTAATAATATTATCAAATCAATTGCAGAAGATTCCAAGGGAGGTATTTGGCTTGGCACTTTCGATGGCCTTAACAAACAGGTTTCACCGGGTAAATTTGTGGCTTACAAAGCCACAGGCGGAAAGAACTCTCTAAGTAACAATGCAGTTTTTTCTTTATCAGCCAGCAAAGACGGCAGCCTATGGATAGGGACGGAAGACGGAGTTACTATATTTGATTTGCAAACGGCTCAGTTTAAACAATTGAAGCCCGATCCACGTAATATATTTAGCCTAAAAAGCAAGTCGATCCGAAGCTTCTTTATAGATCCGGAAGGGATCTATTGGGTTGGCACTTTCGGTGGCGGTGTTAGTAAATACAACGAGCACCTACCGCTTTTCAACCTAAAACAAAGCAATCCGTTTGATCCGTTCGGACTTGCAGCACCTTTTGTAACGTCATTTGCAGATTACAAGAACGGAAACATTTTTGTTGGCACAGATGGTGGCGGACTTGAATTATTTAACAGTAATACCGGCTTGTTTACACCATATAAACTCATTAGCAAATTTGACGGCGCTGCAGTGGCTACAATTTTGTCGACACATATCGACCGAAAGGGGAAATTATGGGCCGGCACGTATCACCATGGTGTTTTTTGTATTGATCCGCGAGAAAAAAAAATAGATCAATTTACAAATGACGGGGTATCAAAGGGACCTGGCAGAAACGATATAACTTCCATCACCGAAGACAAACAGGGAAGATTGTGGCTTGGAACCCTCGGATATGGTATTGATATATATGATCCCGTTACACAAGCGTTTTCGAAATTAAACCGTAATACCAGCGTTGGTTTTAAGAGCAATTTGCCGTTGAATGATTTTATCGCTACTATGGTAACCGCTGCTAACACCGGAAACGTCTGGATCGGTTCCTCCGGAACAGGCATTGCACTTTATCGCCCGGCGGACGGAAGTATAATCCATTATACCAAAGCAAACAGTGGGTTAGCCGATGACGTTGTGTCTACCTTTTTAATTACTAAAGATGGAACTCTTTGGGTAGGTACAAATGATGGTATAAGTTATTTCGACCAAAAGACAAATCGTTTCCTATCGTTCAAAGAATCGGAAGGATTGACCAATGGCTTTATCAAAAGTATAGTTGAAGATGACAGCGGCTTACTTTGGATTAGCACTGACCGGGGAATTGGGTCTTTTGACCGGACAAAAAAGACTTTCAGGAATTTCACAGCAGAAAACGGTGTTCAACAGGGCTCATTTTTGCCGGGAGCAGCTATAAAAACCACGAATGGCGACCTGTATTTTGGAGGGCAGGATGGTTTTAATTATTTTAATCCCGTAAAACTTCCGCCCCCCTCTTTACCCGGTAATGTTATATTTAGTGGCTTAAAAGTAAATAACGTATCGATAGTGCCTGCGTCAAACGCCCCCATCCGCGAACAGATTGGCAACACTAAAGAAATTACGCTTAAATACGGCGAAAACTTCTCTATCAACTATGTAGCTGTTGATTATACCTCCGCTAAGCAAAATTTGTACGCATATAAGCTTTCGGGGTTTGACAAAGGGTGGAATTTTGTTAATAAAGCCCGAACTGCGAATTATACAAACCTGGACCCCGGCAGCTATACTTTCCAGGTGATGGCCAGTAAGAACGAAAATATTTGGAATAACGCGTCAAGCCAAATTAAGGTTATCGTGTTGCCGCCCTTTTGGCGCACGGTATATGCCTATGTCTTCTACCTGCTGGCTACCATCTCTATTTTATTACTGATCCGCCGCCAGGGAATTAGAAAATTGCGAAACGAATTCGAAGCTACGCAGGAAAAATCACTTGCTAAACAATTGATAGAACGGGAACGCCTTGAAGCAGAACAGCTACATGAGCTCGACCAGGTAAAAATTAAAATACTAACAGATTTAAGCCATGAATTCAGAACACCAATTTCGCTAATCCTCGCTCCGGTTGATAGATTGTTGAATCGTGGATTTGAAGGTGAAGATTTTGGCCAGTTGAAAATGATCAACAGAAATGCGAAACGGCTGCTTAATTTAGTTAATGAGCTGTTAGATTTCCGCAAAATGGAGGAACGGGAGTTAAAGTTAAATCTTTCGCCCGGAGATATTGTCCGTTTCATTATCGAATGCGCAGAATCTTTTCGTGATATAGCAGACAATAAGCGAATTACGCTCAATATAGAAAGCACAGAAAAAGTTTGGACAACCCAATTTGATGGTGATAAAATGGAAAGGGTGGTATTTAACTTGCTATCCAATGCGTTTAAGTTTACACCAAGTGGTGGTTGCGTAACTATTAAAATAAACATTTGCAAGGCAGATATACCGCAGCCTACATTAAGTTTAACCGTTTCGGATACCGGAATAGGGGTAGCTGAAAATGATGTTGTTAAAATTTTTGACCGGTTTTATCAATCCGGGCAAAAAAGCTCGATAATGAATCAGGGAACGGGGATTGGGCTTTCCATCACCAAGGAATTTGTAGAACTACACGGCGGTAACATATACGCTAAAAGTACCCGGGATAAAGGCAGCGACTTTATAATCACCTTACCGTTGCTTCCTGCGATTGAATTTGCCGAAGAGCCGGAATTGGATTTGGCCCAATCTGATAACCCCGCTTATGAAACCATTGAGGCACTTCCATTGGACGACTTTACAGAAGGTGCCTCTAATATGGCAACGGTGTTACTGGTGGAAGATAATGACGAGTTTAGATATTACCTTGCTAATCACCTTAAACAATATTTTCAGATTTTGGAAGCTGCAGATGGCAAACAAGGCTGGCAAAAAGCGTTGAGCGCCCATCCCGATTTAATAGTAAGCGATGTGGGCATGCCTTATGTTAATGGCATAGAATTGAGTAAAAAATTAAAATCAGATAAGCGCACTTGCCACATTCCAGTTATATTACTTACGGCTATGGCAAAAGAGGAAGAGCAGCTTAAAGGACTGCGCTCTGGAGCAAACGACTACCTCACCAAGCCGTTTAATTTCCAAATTTTATATACAAAAATTTGCAACCTGCTGGTTATGAATAACAGCTTAAAAGAAACTTATTCAAAACATATACAATTTCAAGTCAGCCAAATTGAAACAGAATCTGCCGATGTAAAATTGATGAATAAAATAATGGAGTGCATAGAAAACGGCTTAAACGACCCTGAATTATCTGTTGAAAAGCTTAGTAAATATGTGGGTATGAGCCGGGGTTCGTTGTACAACAAATTGCTTGAATTATCGGGCTATACGCCTGTTGAATATATTCGGCTGGTAAAGTTGGAAAAGGCAGCAGCGCTTTTAGAAACAAGTGATTATAACGTAGCCCAAATAGCTTACATGACTGGTTTTGGAACCCCAAGCTATTTCTCGAAAACGTTTAAAAGTAAATATGGGTTGCTACCCTCTGAATATCTAAGTAATAAAAGAGTTCGAAGTTCTATGTCGTCGCCTTCACCAGTAATGGTTGACTAAACGATGCAATTAACCTACCCTATAGTATTCATTCTTTAGATTTGAGATAAGAGATTTGAGATAAAGAACCGCTTTGGGAAGCTGTCTCATATCTCAAATCTCACGTCTCATATCTATAACAAAGCTTTCGCC
>CBFGNE010000093.1:0-8915 GCA_965649995.1 uncultured Mucilaginibacter sp. | reverse complement strand
GTACAAAAAAAACAGGTTTTGAAGTTCTTACCCGCATGCACTGCACACTTTTGCGCGGCAATCACGAGATCGAGGTAAATTCCGTACCTATTATCAAAGAAAAATATATTGCCGCCGAAATAAAAGTTGAAGCCAGACAGGGGGAACCCCTCGCCCTGGTGAAATATGCCGCTAACCTTTCCTCCCAAAATTACAAACCCGCAGCGATGGAAGGACGTTCTGCTGCATTACTCGCCAGCATAAGCACCAAAGGTTTCGACACGATGCTGGCCGAACAAGCCGCGGCTTGGGCCGGGAAATGGAAACATAACGATATTATTATAGAGGGCGATGCCAAAGCACAGCAGGGCATCCGCTTTAACATATTCCAATTAAACCAAACTTATACGGGCGAGGACGATAGGTTGAACATCGGCCCCAAGGGCTTCACCGGCGAAAAGTATGGCGGCAGTACCTACTGGGATACCGAAGCCTATTGTGTGCCTTTTTATTTGGCTACCGCCGAGCAAAAAGTCGCCCGCAACCTGCTGCTGTACCGCTACAAGCAATTAGGTAAGGCTATCGAGAATGCAAAACTGCTTGGCTTTAAAAACGGCGCGGCGCTTTACCCCATGGTTACCATGGATGGCACCGAGTGCCACAATGAATGGGAGATAACTTTTGAGGAGATCCATCGCAACGGTGCTATCGCCTTTGCTATTTACAATTATGTACGCTACACAGGCGATGAGGCTTATTTAAATGATTACGGACTGGAAGTGCTCATCGCCATTTCGCGTTTCTGGTCGCAAAGGATCACCTGGTCGGCAGATAAGGGGCAATACGTAATGCTTGGCGTTACCGGACCAAACGAGTATGAGAACAACGTAAACAACAACTGGTACACCAGTACTATTGCGGTTTGGTGTATGAAATATACGTTGGAGGTTATCGGCAAGGTAAAGCATGCGGATAATGCCAAATACGATGCGCTTGTTGTCAAAATTGCCTTTGACGAAGCCACCGAAACCGGGCGCTTTACCGATATTATAGCCAAAATGTACTTCCCGCAGGATGAGAAGCTGGGGATATACTTGCAGCAGGATGGCTACCTGGATAAAGAACAAATTTTAGTAAACGATTTGCCTGCTTCCGAGCGACCGCTGGTTCAAAAATGGAGCTGGGACAGGATATTGCGTTCGGTATTTATTAAACAGGCAGATGTGTTGCAGGGTCTCTACTTTTTTGAGGAGGATTATGATCTGGAAACCATCCGCCTCAATTATGATTTTTACGAACCGAGGACGGTACACGAGTCATCGCTCTCGCCCTGCGTACACGCTATATTAGCCGCCAAGCTTGGCGATGTGGAGCGCGCCTACCAGTTTTACCTCCGCACATCCCGATTAGATATAGACGATTATAACAACGATACCGAGGACGGTTGCCATATCACCTCCATGGCCGGTACCTGGATGTCGGTTGTGGAAGGCTTTGGCGGGATGCGGGTAAAGGATGGGATGCTGTCCTTTAATCCCTTGCTGCCGGAGGAATGGAAGGCGCTGTCTTTTCAAATCGGTTTCCGCGGTAATTTGCTGAATATCACGATAACGAAGGAAGGTATCACGGTGAAGAATTTATATGATACTGCGGTAATTGTAATACTTAAGGGAGAAAGCCAATTTGTTGAAGCGAAAAGTGAAGTTTTTATAAAATCTTAATCTCTCATCCTGAAATAAAATATTAACAATGCAAGCCCTAAAAGAATTGTAGGCAAGCAAAACAAGAATGAGTATTCTGCAACGTGGCTCACAAAATTGCTTAGGGGTGGCCCGTGGTAGCTAAACATAGAGCCACCAAAAATGAACATGCTTATTCCAGACAGCAATACAAAAAGGCTTATGATAAGGAGGGAATGCTTTTTCATTTAACGCTAAGTTAGAATATAATACGGTCAATAAAGTTTTAATCATACATGCAATCATCCAACCCCGATCATAAATTAATCATCTACCAACTGCTTCCGCGTCTTTTCGGCAACACCAATACCACTAATAAGGTGCATGGTTCTATAGAAGAGAACGGCTGCGGTAAGTTCAACCATATTACCGATAAGGCACTGATAGAACTCAGTAAAATGGGCTTTAGCCATGTTTGGTACACAGGTGTGATAGAACACGCCACCATGACGGACCACTCCGCCTATGGCATCAAAACCGATGACCCCGATGTGGTAAAAGGCCGCGCAGGCTCGCCCTATGCCATTAAGGATTATTACGATGTGGCGCCCGACCTCGCTGTAGATGTAAACAACCGCTTCAACGAGTTCCAGGACCTGGTTATCCGCACCCACCTCAACGGGCTTAAGGTTATTATCGATTTTGTGCCCAACCATGTGGCGCGCACCTATGCATCAGACATGCGCCCGAAAGCCGTACGCGATTTTGGGGAAGACGATGACCGCACCAAAGATTTTACGCACGAAAATGATTTTTACTATATCCCCGGGCAGCATTTTAAGGTACCTGCGGGCTATAACCCCGGCGGAGATGAATTTGTATCGCCACTAAAAGATGGGCATTTTGAAGAATACCCCGCCAAAGCAACCGGCAATGATGTATTTAGCGCGTCTCCATCCATAAACGACTGGTTTGAGACTATCAAACTCAATTACGGCGTTTACTACCTCGATGGCAATAAAACCTATTTCGGGCACGTGCCGCCGCTATGGTATAAAATGCACCATATCCTAACCTATTGGGCGGAGATGGGGGTAGATGGCTTTCGTTGCGATATGATAGAGATGGTGCCTGTAGAGTTTTGGGCATGGATTATCCCGAAACTGAAGGTTAGCCATCCTGAGCTTATTTTTATTGGCGAGGCTTACGATAAAAACCAGTACTACAATTATATCCACAACGGCGGGTTCGATTACCTGTACGATAAGGTGGGGTTGTACGATGCCATCCGCAAGCTTACCTGTAATGATGAATGGTCGTCTGCCTGGGATATCAATGCCGTGTGGAACACCCATTGTAAAGGCATCGACCGGCACATGATTCGTTTTATGGAAAACCACGATGAGCAGCGCATTGCCAGCCAATACTTCGCCGGCGATGCCTGGTACGCGGTCCCGGGTATGATCGTGAGCGCTACTTTGGCCGATGGGCCGGTGATGATATACAGCGGGCAGGAGGTAGGCGAGCCTGCGTTGGGCGAGCAAGGCTTTAGCGGCGACGATGGGCGTACCACCATATTTGATTACTGGGGCGTGCCCGAGCATCAAAAATGGGTAAATAATTCCCGGTTTGATGGGGGCGGCCTGTCGGTACAACAACTGGCACTACGGAGATTTTACAGCGACCTGCTCAATACGGTGAAAAATAACGCAGCCCTGCGCACTGGCCAATTTTATGAGCTGATGATAGCTAACGAACACCAGCCCGGCTTCGATACCAAATTGTATATATATATGCGATATACTGATACACAACGGGTTTTGGTGCTGGTGAATTTTAACCGTGCCGAAAAAAGCATCCGTGTAAATATCCCTGCTGATCTGCTAAACCAATTTAACTTGAACGGAAATACCAATTTTACAGATTTATTAACAAAAACCACCTTTAAAACAGCTGATATAGCATCAGGCGTGGATATAGATATAAAATCTACAAGCGGATTGCTCTTGAATTTTTAAAATGATATTGTCTATTTGACACTTTGGCTCAATTATGGCTTGAATATTCAGTAATAAATCGTTTATTAGCTGATAAGATTGTTAGCTGATGTAATTTGTACACTTTGTTTAAGTAATAATTAACAAAGTGGCTTGAACTTTAAAGTTTTATGAAAGAAAATGTACCTGACCCGAACCCCGAACTACTAACGGCCAGATTACTCGTTGCAGAGGAAAATATGATTGTGGACGATGAGGAGTTCCACCACTTAAATAACCCCGCAGATGGTATAAAACCCATCGTAAAAAAATACCTGGGCGTACCCAACCATGCAGAGCAAAAAGGCAATAAATTCTTTTTTACCGATGGCGATGCAAGTGTAGAAGTTACCATTGTTACCAAAGAGATCATACGGATACGCCTGGCCCCGCACAGCGTTTTTTTGGATGAATTTAGCTATGCCGTACCCGAACTGCCAACCAAACAGGTTAAGTTTAGCCTCGCGGAAACCGACCTGGAGTTTAAAGTATCTACCGAGGCGGTAAACTGCCATATACGCAAGCAGGATTTCTTTATCTCGTTTTCGGATAGCAATGGTATCGTCACCAGCAGTGATGCTGCGCCGATGCACTGGGAAGAAAACGTAAAATTTGGTGGTTACTACGTGTTTTGCACCAAAACCTGTGCGCCCGAAGAGAGCTTTTTCGGGCTGGGCGATAAGGCAACCGAGTTTAACCTCCGCGGAAAGCGCTTAAAAAATTGGAACACCGATGCTTACTCGTACGGTTGGAACCAGGACCCGCTGTACCGCTCTATCCCTTTTTATATCAGCGTAAACGATGGCATCGCCAGCGGTATATTTTTTGATAACACCTTTAAGGCACATTTCGATTTTGGTGGGGAAGACCCTACCAAAACCAGTTTTTGGGCCGATGGGGGCGAACTGCAATACTACTACATCCACGGGCCGCACATGATGGACGTGGTGAAGAATTACCATATACTAACAGGTACACACCCTATGCCGCCGCTTTGGGCGCTGGGCTACCACCAATGCCGCTGGAGCTACTATCCCGAAAATAAAGTAAGGGTGATAGCCAACGGTTTCCGCCAGAATAAGATCCCATGCGATGGTATCTATTTGGATATTGATTATATGGACGGCTACCGCTGCTTCACCTGGAACAAAAAATACTTCCCCGATCCGCGTAAAATGATTGCGGACCTTGCCGCCAACGGTTTTAAAACAGTTGTGATCATCGACCCGGGCATCCGTGTGGACGATAATTACTCGGTATTTAAAGAGGGCAAGGAGAACCGATATTTTTGCCGCCGCAGCGATGATTACTTTATGGAAGGCCACGTATGGCCGGGCCGTTGCCAGTTCCCAGATTTTACTAACCCCGAAGTACGTACCTGGTGGGGCGGTTTGTTTGACGAACTGGTTGACCTTGGCGTAGCAGGCGTTTGGAACGATATGAACGAGCCCGCCGTGTTTGGCTCGGGTACCTTCCCTGATGATGTGCGCCACCAATACGATGGTTTCCGTGGCAGCCACCGCAAGGCGCATAACGTTTACGGTATGCAAATGGTACGCGCTACCTACGAGGGCTTGCGCAAGCAACTGAAGAACAAGCGCCCGTTCACTATCACCCGCGCAGGCTATGCAGGCGTACAGCGTTACTCCTCGGTTTGGACGGGTGATAACGTAGCATCGTGGGAACACCTAAAAATTGGTAACGTGCAGTTGCAGCGATTATCAGTATCGGGCATATCTTTCTGCGGGACAGATATTGGCGGTTTTAGCGGCGAGCCCGATGGCGAACTGTTTACCCGCTGGATACAAATGGGCACATTCTCGCCTTTTATGCGTGCACACTCTGCCGGTGATACCAAAGAGCGCGAACCATGGAGCTTTGGCGAACCATTTACTACTATCAACCGTAAATTTATAGAATTACGGTATAAACTGCTGCCTTACCTATATTCGGCATTTTGGGAGCACCACCGTTACGGCTTCCCGATATTGAGGCCTGTGGTAATGCACGAGCAGGAAACGTTAGCCAACCATTTCAGGCAGGACGAGTTTACCTATGGCGACAAAATACTTATTTGCCCGGTATTAGAACCCGGCCAAACCAGCCGCAAGGTGTACCTGCCGAAAGGCAAATGGTACCACTTTTGGAGCCTGGAAATGGTAGAAGGCGGGCAGGAAGTACACGTTGCAACACCGATTGATACTATGCCGATGTTTGTAAAGGCAGGTTCGGTAATACCGGAATACCCGGTAATGCAGTACACCAGCGAAAAGCCGATAGAAGAAGTGAAACTGAACATCTATTACAGCGATTACGAGGTGAACTCCTTCCTGTTTGAAGATTATGGCGAAACCTTTGCTTACGAGCAGGATATCTATTTAGAGAAAAAATTCATCGTAAACGGAACCGCCAAATCGCTCCGCATAAAACAAAGCATGGAAGGTTTATACACCCCGCGCTACGAAGGCTACCACATCAAAATAAACGGCTTGCCGTTTAAACCATCAAAAATCATAGCCGATGGCAAGGAGATAAAAGAGGTATCGGTAAACTCCGATAAAACCTACGAGTTTAAGTTTAGTAAAAACTTTAAGCAGATAGAGATATTGAAATAGCAAAAGGCCCCGAAAGGGGCCTTTTTTGGTAACGTTATAAGCATTGAAACAATAACAACGTCATCCTGAACTTGTTTCAGGACCCCACGAGACAGGTAACCACTCTACTTATCCGCTTTGCATATTGCAGGCTTTGCATATGGGGTGCTGAAATAAATTCAGCATGACGAGTTGTTAAGCCGGGGTTTGATAGTTATGATTCGCACACAAATCGCAACTTTCAACAAACACCCTATTAAAATATCCGCCATATTTGAAGAAAAAAAAACGAAATGCTCAAAAAAATCTTATCGGTTGTTGTGGGTTACCTGGTGTTTGCCATCAGTTCGGTTTTGTTGTTCAATTTAACACACCATCATCCGCACCAGGATGCGCCGTTTAATTTTAAGTTGGTAACCATAGCTTACGGCGTATTTTTTTCCATATTGGCAGGGGCAGTAGTGCAACTCATCGCCAGGCAAAATACGCTTGGGTTAAATTTTATACTGGCTGCTATGATGTTTGCCTTTGCGGGTATTTCTATGGCATTATCCGGCGGTAGCCACTGGACGCAACTCTTCGCCATGTTTATTTTTGCGCCGGTTTCTATTGTGGGTGGGTATATAGTAAATAGGGGTGCGGGTAGTAAATAAACATCAGGAATACCATCTCTGTGCCTCTCTGCGCTTACGCTGTGCCCTCTGCGGTTAAATCATCTTCATTTGACTCTCTTTTTTGTTTTAAATAAACAACTACTGCTAATGTATGTTCAATAATTATATATTTGAACAACAGGAATTATCCCTGCAACCAACTAACCTAAGTGCTTAAGGGCGCTACCCGACTATGGCAAAGAAAAAAGAAATTACCGGTGCCGAATTATCCGAATCGAAACCCATAAAAGCGGCTAAACCAAAAGCCTCAAAAAAAGCCGAAGCCTCTAAAATATTTCCCGAAGCTGAAGAGCCGGTAGTAAAAAAGCCGAAAACAGCGGCAAAAAAAACAACTGAACCCGCTGAAAAGCCCGCAAAAAAACTGGTAGCCAAAACCAAAATGGAAACCATTGTAAACGCTACTGCCAATACCGAAATAAAGGCAGTTGAACCCTATAGCCGTTTTACCGATTTTGACATCGACCTGTTTAAAGGCGGTAAACACTTTAAACTTTACGAAAAATTTGGCTCGCACGTGCTGGAATACAAGGGTGTTGTGGGGACCTATTTTGCTGTTTGGGCACCAAACGCCCAGTATGTTGCCGTAATAGGCAATTTTAACGGCTGGAACCGCGGCTCGCACCAACTCAATTACCGTTGGGACGCTTCGGGCATTTGGGAAGGCTGGATACCAAATGTAGGCGTTGGCGAAACCTATAAATATTTCATCAAATCGCACAACGGCGCCGAGCTGGAAAAAAGCGACCCATTCGCTCTGCGCTGGGAGTTGCCTCCGCATACGGCATCTATTGTGGCTGATACTTTTTACGAATGGAAAGACCAGGACTGGATGGCCAACCGTTACCAGTATACCGCTTTAGATAAACCATACTCGGTTTACGAGATGCACATTGGCTCCTGGGCACGCAGCCCCGAAAGCCCGGATGAATTTTTATCCTATCGCCAGCTGGCAGAAAAATTAGTGCCTTACGTAAAGGAAATGGGCTTTACGCACGTAGAGTTTATGCCGATAATGGAGCACCCGTACTACCCAAGCTGGGGCTACCAGATAACCGGTTTCTTCGCGGCATCCTGCCGATACGGCACCCCGCAGGACCTTATGTACCTGGTGGAGCAATTCCACGCCAACGGTATCGGCGTAATATTAGACTGGGTACCCTCGCACTTTCCCGGCGATGCACACGGACTTTACAATTTCGACGGGACACACCTTTACGAACACGAAGACCTGCGCAAGGGCTTCCACCCGGATTGGAAATCGTACATATTTAACTACGGCCGCAACGAGGTACGCGCATTTTTAATAAGCAATGCCCTGTTCTGGCTGGAGCGCTATCATATCGACGGGTTGCGCGTAGATGCCGTTGCATCAATGCTTTACCTCGATTACTCGCGCAACCATGGCGAATGGGAGCCAAATGTTTTTGGAGGTAACGAGAATTTAGAAGCGATATCCTTCTTAAAAGAATTTAATACCGCTGTTTACAGCAACTTCCCTGATGTGCAAACCATCGCGGAGGAATCAACCTCATTTGCTGGTGTTAGCCGCCCGGTTTATACCGGCGGGCTTGGCTTTGGTATGAAGTGGATGATGGGCTGGATGCACGATACACTTGACTACTTCCAGCACGACCCGATACACCGCAAATACCACCAGGACCAGCTAACCTTTGGAATGGTATATGCCTTTACCGAGAATTTTATGCTGCCTTTCTCGCACGACGAGGTGGTTTATGGCAAAGGCAGTATGCTAACCAAAATGCCGGGCGACGACTGGCAGAAGTTTGCCAACCTGCGCCTGTTGTACAGCTTTATGTTTACCCATCCCGGCACCAAATTGCTGTTTATGGGTGCCGAGTTTGGGCAGGTAGGCGAGTGGAGCTTCGAACGTTCGTTAGATTGGCACCTGCTGGAGCACACCAGCCACCAGGGTATAAAAGAAGCGGTGAAAGC
>CBFGNE010000092.1:0-8934 GCA_965649995.1 uncultured Mucilaginibacter sp. | reverse complement strand
ACCGTGTTACTGGTAACAGGCACCGGCGTGGCACATAGCGCATTACTTGTAAATAAGCAGCTTACCTTATCGCCATTGGCCAGCGCGCTGCTGCTGAAAGTGTTGCTATTATTGCCGGCATTAATTCCGTTTACCTTCCATTGGTAAACCGGCGCGCTGCCGCCGTTTACCGGCGTTGCCGTAAACGTAACGTTGGTGCCAGTGCAAATGGTGCTTTGCGAAGCTGATATGCTAACCGATGCCGGAAGGGTAGGGTTTACAAGCATGGTTATACTATTGCTGCTTGCGGTTGCAGGCACGGCACATTGGGCGTTGCTGGTTATGTGGCAGCTTATCACATCGTTATTGGCCAGCGTGCTACTTACGAAAGTGTTGCTGTTGGTGCCAGCGTTTGCACCATTTACCAGCCATTGGTACACGGGCGTGATTCCGCCGTTGGTTGGCGTGGCGGTGAAGGTAACCGAAGTACCTGCGCAGGTATTGTTCCCCGAGGCCGAAATGGCCACCGATGGGCTCACCGGCGTGTTTACGATGATATTGATACTATTACTACCGGCGGTTGGGGTAGCGCTGCATGGGGCATTGCTGGTTACCGTGCAGGTTACTACATCGTCGTTAGCCAGGGTGGTGCTGGCAAATGTGGCGCTGTTGCTGCCAACATTATTGCCGTTTACCTTCCATTGATAGTCCGGGTTGGCCCCGCTGTTCAAAGCCGTTGCCGTGAAGGTGATATTATCTCCCGGGCATATGTTATTGGTAGATGCTACGATGCTTACGGAGGGGCTGAGGTAAGGGTTTACCAGCATGGTAACCGTGTTGCTGGTTACAGGCGCCGTGCCGCATGGGTTGGGGGTGCCGGTAAATATGCAAGTAACATTATCGCCATTGGCCAGCGCGCTGCTGCTGAAAGTATTGCTGTTCGTACCCGCATTTAAGCCATTTATCTGCCATTGATAAACGGGGTTGCTGCCGCCGTTTACCGGTATTGCCGTAAAGGTTACGTTGCTGCCCGCGCATATGTTGTTTTGCGATGCTGCTATGCTCACCGAAACAGGCGGGCTTTGGTTTACCACCATGGTAATGGTGTTACTGGTAACGCTTTGCTGTGCCAGGCATGTGCCGCTTATGGTTACCGTGCAGGTTACTTTGTCGCCATTAGCAAGCCCGCCACTACCATAAGTGAGGCTGTTGGGGGTGCCTGCGTTTAGGCCGTTAACCTGCCACTGATAAGTAGCGTTAGCACCAGCGTTTGTGGCCGTTGCGGTGAAGTGAACAAATATACCAGGGCAAATATTGTTTTCTGAGGCTGTAATGCTGATTGTTGGCGGGGCAGTGCTGTTAACCGTCATGGTAATGGCGTTGCTGGTAACGCCGGGCGGATTGGCGCAAGGGGCGCTGCTGGTCAACACGCAGGTTACCTTGTCATTATCAGCAAGCGTGCTGCTGCTGAAGCTGGCACTGTTAGTACCCGCATCAACGCCATTTACCTGCCATTGGTAAGTAGGCGAAGCACCGCCGTTTACCGGCGTTGCTGTAAATGTTACCAAAGTACCTCCGCAGATGTTAGTTGCTGATGCCGCAATGGAAACTGAAGGCGTTACGCTGCTGCTTACTTCCACATGAACGTTGGCAACATCCACGCAGCCATCGGCGTTCGTTATTTGAACAGTGTAATCAGTACTTACCGCGGGCGATGCCTTGGGGTTAGCGATGTTCGGATTATCAAGCCCTGTGGCAGGTGACCATCTGTAGCTGACGCCGCCGTAGGCCGTTAATTGCACCGGCGACGAAGCGCAGGTTTCTACTTCGTTATTTTTTACGTTGCTCGATTTAAAATTCGAAAAGAAACCGTAAAGCGTGCCGCTGTTCGTGCCGCCATTGATAAAGCCCAGCGAAAAATTCCCGGCGGAATTAGAAAAATTCAGGGCGCTGCCCGAGGTAACTACGCTGCTAAGGTCAATCCTGGAGGTAACATAAGTGCCGCCTGTGCCCGGGACAACAAAAAAATCGCTGGCTTTAATCAATGTATTATCGCCGTTAACGGAAAAACTGCTCTGTAGGCCATTTTTGGTGGTTATCAAAACAGCAAACAGTTCATCTTTACTCCTCACGATGCTTACCGATTTAGACCCCGTGCAATTTAATTTGGGGATTACCGCCGAACCCACTTCGCAGCCATTGCCTGTTAAATGGTAAACGTATATTTTCTTGTCGGATCGTATGTAAGTGCTGTTGTTGGTTAAATTGAATATGGTCGACTGCCCTTTAGATAACGTTGCCGATGGGCCGGTACCACCATCAATGTAAATGGATGTACCATCTTCAACCGCCATCACATAAATATTATCGTTGGGTACTAAGAATCCTCTGGTAACGATATACTCTGTGCCCAGTACGTCCGTTGGTACGGCCTGGTCACCAATAAGATCGGCACAACTGGATACCTGCACCAAATCATCTTTCAGGGTTATGGCAATGGGATTATCTGATGATATATAAGAGCCATGCAAGTGCCCGCTGGCCGCGCCGCTTGTTGCCACGGCCGAAAAAGTTTGCCCGGCGTTCAGCGTGATGGTGAAAGGGATACCAGCGTTATGTCCTACGATGTTTTGTTTAGGGTTGATGGTGACATGGGTATTATCCTTAGTTGCCACGATATCGAACGAGTTGGTGGCCGCGCTGTAATTCGTAGATTCATCGTACGTGTACTGCGAAGAGATAAAGAACTCCGTGCCCAGCGCGTTTTTACCCTTCAGCGAAAATATCTCGGGGTTGCAATTACAAAAGCCGCTCACCACTTCGTAGTAGGCTGTTATATCGGCTGTTGATTTAATAAGCAAGCCTTTATTTAGGGTGGTGTTTGCGGGGGCGTTTTGCAATTGGTTTATCCAGGGGGTAAGGTCTACGCTGGCGGTAGCGTTTGGGCCTATATCCTTTATAATAGGCGTAAACGAGGGGTCGGCAGGCATCGAAATCGTTACAGTGGCCTGCGAAGCCGATGTGGTGATACGCAAGCTGATGGGCTTGTTGAAATCGCGATTGGCATCATAAACATTGGGCACCACAAACCAAAATTCATTGTCTGTTTGCGCCGAAGCCAGATGCGGCAGGAATAAAATCAGCCAAAATAAAAATATCCTTAACGTGGAGGAGAAAACGTATTCTAAGGGTTTAGGAGATTTCATTAGAGCTAAAGTGATGGCAAATCAATACAATAATAAGATTTATTTGCGTAAAAAGCCGAATATTGCGCATTGACAGCAATATGGTGGCCTCGCTAAAGCAGCGAAGTATCGGGTTTATTAAAATACGCAATAACTATGTGCGAGAAACAAAAATTCAATATCAACCCATCCAAACAACCTCCCATCGCCGTCTGTTACCCTAAAAAACAACAGAACCCATGAGCACTCCAAAAGATAAATTCCCCATACAGCACCCAACCGGCGACCCGAAAGTAGATGCCGCCGAGCAGGATGTGATCACCAATACCCATGAATCTAACAAAGTGGTGAACACCGATGATGCCGTTGATGATATGGATGGCATAGAAAGTACCCTCAGCGAATCGGAGCCTTCAACTGCCCTCAATGCCGACCGCGACGTTACCAATAGCGAGGAAGCTAATGGTGATGAACCGGTGGTGAACTAATCCCGCGCGCTTATAGATCGGGCTCTTGTACAGCCAGCATTGGATATTAATAAATACCAATACCCAATCTGTGACGGGCCTGCTAAAATACGCCTGCAAGCGTAAGATCATTTAACAGCCGCCAGGTAAAGGCATTTGCCGCATCCGTATTAGTACGTACTAAAATATGCCCATACAGCGGGATTGTGCCATCCTTGTTTCTTTGCCAATTTTGTTTCAAACAAATGCAAAAACAAAATACGATGAAAAAGATCAAATGGGTAATTTTACTGGCAATGGTAGCTGTGGTGACAGTTATATCTTCCTGCAAAAAAGATAGTTCGAATAACCCGTCGGGCAACGGTGCGGCTACCGTTAAAGCAACAAATTACGGTTTTGATGGTGCCGGTGGTACGGCATTCAGCAGCACCGCGGCCGGTATAGTAAAATTAGGCAACGTTTTTACTATTACGGCTGTAAAAGATGGCACTAATGAATCTATCACCATTGTTTTAAATAACGTAACAGGCACCGGTACGTTTGATTTGCTGCAGGATAATGCCAGTGGGCACGGCGCTATCATATCAAAAGATTATACAAAACCTGCCGATGGCGCCTTAAACTACAGTACAGGCAACCCCGGCAGTACCGGGGTTAAAGGCGGCGGCGAAGTAAAAATAACCTCATTAACCAGCACAACTGCCCAGGGTACCTTCTACATTGTAGGCCACAACTCAGCCGGGAAAGATGGCTTTGCAGAACAAGGCACCTTCACCGGTAAGGTTAACTAAGGTTGCGGTATATATCGAAATAGTTTATGTAAAACGGCCCCAAAATTGGGACCGTTTTATTATTTTTTACTGTGCGAAAATAGCCAGGGTATCAGCTCCGGTTCGGCAAAGGCATCGTCCCAACTGTTGTGGCCATCGTTAGGGTAAACGGTGTATTTGGGTTCGGCGCCCGCCTCTTTAAGGGCGGCTACCATCACATCCGAGTGGTCTGGCGGCACCACATTATCTTTGCCGCCGTGGAATATCCACATCGGTACTTTTTTGGCGTAGGCATTAGCATTGTTGGTATTATCGCCGCCGCAAATGGCAAACGCCGCCGCAAATATTTTTGGTTTACGCCTTAATATCTCAAACGTACCCATGCCTCCCATGGATAGGCCGCCAACGTAAACTTGTTTTTTGTTGATGTAAGGTTTATCCAGCATCTGATCTACCAGTGCCAATAGTGCGCTCATAGCATTGGTAGGTTCGCCGCCTTCCTGGAAATGGAACTGCCGTTTGCCGGTTTCGCTGGTATCTATTTTAACATTGCTCCAGTAGCTGTTTTTAGGGCATTGCGGGTACACAACAATAGCCGGGTATTTTTGGCGGATGGTATCGTTAAGGAATAGCTTAGGGCCATAAGCCAGTTGTGCATCGTTATCGTTGCCACGCTCGCCCGCACCGTGCAGCACAAATACTAACGGGTATTTTTGAGTAGGGTCGAACTTTTTGGGGAAGAGTATGCGGTAGGGCAGGGTATCGGTTTTATTGATGAAGGAGCCCCGGTCGAAAGCGGAATTTACCTGCGCCTGCGTAAAAAAAGGAAATGCCAGGCACATAGCGCCCAGCATCCCTGTTATCAGTATTTTTTTTAGCGTCATTTTTTCAGTTTAAGGTAAGCGTTATATGTTTGGGTTGTTATGTAAACGTAAATAAATTAAATTCTATTTACGCAGCCCAAAATATTTGCTTCGCGAAGCCTTAAACCCCTTTAATTTTTGCCGATGTACGGGCTTTGGAAATCGAGTTTCTTCAACCCCCGCTGTACTTCGGGGCAGCTCATAAATAATTTCCACAACAGCCCGCTGCGGTAGTTCTCTATCATCACTACCTCGGGGCCCTGGTCAATTGCTAAGTACGATTTGCCATACCAGCTCCTCGATTCGCTGAAAGCATCCGTAAAGCCATATTCGCCCCAAATTTTATCGCCAAGGTCATAATAAAAGTGCCGTAATGCCTGCATGGAGTACTTTGGCGTGTAGGGGAATGCCGATATAGCAGCAGTAGGCGTTATTACCCCCAGGTCGTTAGTTGGCGAGTGGGCGTTGTAACCCTCAAAATTATCGCTTGCGGTTAAGCCCCAGCAGTTTTCGCCATAGCCTTTAAACTTTTTAGGGTTATCTACGCAGTAGGCGCGGTTAATTAAGGTGTGATTAAGGTTTTGTTCCCAATAATCGGCGTAGCGGTCTTTAAGCCCGGTTGGGTTTAGCCCCATAAACGAGTATTGCGAAAAGAACAGCGGGCCGCCATAATCAAAGCCTAACGGCAATTTGTAGCCGTAAAAAGTTTGCCCGTTTTTAAAGAAATCGCTTTGTGCCCAGCCGCGATGGTAAACATCCGCACTCACCGGGTACCGGTCTGCCGATTCGGCCAGGATATAGGTGATCAAACATTCGTTAAACCCGCGGATAGGGAAATTCATCACCCAGCCATTGTTGGGGCTCCAATGCCAGTAAAGGTTATCGCGGCCACCTTGGGTGTACCAGCTCCATTCTACTTCGTTCCATAGCCAGCTGATCACATCGCGGATGTGGCGTTCTTTTGGCGTATTCGCGGTAAAGTATTGTTTAGCACAAAGCAGCCCCTGGAAAAGGTACGAGGTTTCTACCAGGTCGCCGCCATCATCTTTACGCCCAAAACGGATGGTTTTACCGGTTTCGCCGTTTAGCCAATGCGGAAAAACGCCATGGTAAGCATCCGCTTTGTATAAAAACTCAACCATTTTTAGCATACGGTCTACCGCCTGGTCGTGCGGGATGAATTTGCGGTGGTCGGCGGCTATTAAAGCCATAATGCCAAAGCCCGATCCGCCTACGGTTACCACTTCGTTGCCGTAATCGAAAGCTACGTTGCTGCGTTCGCGTGCAAGCCCGCTGGTAGGGTGCCCAAAATCCCAAAAGTAACGGAACGTTTGGCGCTGTACTACATCAAGCAAGGCGCTATCGCTCAGGTTTTTGATGATGCCAACCGGCTTTATCCCATCGGCAGGTTGAGCGGCCTTTTGGGCAAAACTACCTACTGCTATTAGGGACAGCAGTAAGAGGGAATATATCTTTTTCATTCGATCAGTATAAAATTGTTAAAGGTTGGGGCTTGCAAAGCCGAGGCTTTGCATGCCGGTTTTAATTTCGGGGCAGCTCATAAACAAGTTCCATAGCAAGCCTGTGCGGTAGTTTTCTATCATCACAATCTCGGGCCCCTGGTCTATTGCCAAATAGGAATTGGCGAACCATGGGTTGGTTAAATTAAAGGCATCGTAAAAGCCATAATCGCCCCACATTTTATCGCCCAGCTTGTAATAAAAGAAACGCAACGCTGCCATAGATTGGGTTGGCGTATAAGGCAAAGACGATATGGCTGCGGTTGGCGCAATTACCCCAACATCATTGGTTGGCGAACTGGCCGTGTACCCGTTCTCAATATCGCTTGCGGTTAGCCCCCAGCAGTTTGCCCCGTAGCCATTGTTATTATTAGGATTGGCTACGCAGTAGTTGTAGTTGATAAGGCTATGCGCCTTGGTTTGGTCCTCGTAGTTGGCATAGGCATCGGTTAGCCCGGTTGGGTTTATGCCAAGGAAGGAGTAATGCTCAAAAAACAGCGGGCCACCCTGCGCCGTACCTAATGGCAATTTAACACCATAGTAAGTATTCCCGTTTTTCATGCCGCCGTTGGATGCCCAGCCGTTATCATAAACTTGTTTTGGGATGCTGTGGGTTGGGGAAGAAGCTGCCAGTGCGTAAACAATAAGCGCTTCATTCCAGCCGGTAATTTTCATGTTGATGGCAAAGCCGTTACTTGGGCTCCAGTGCCAGTACAATACGTTTTGGCCGCCCTGCCTAAACCAATCCCACTCCACATTGCTGTAAATGGTATTAATGTCGGCCCTTAAAGTAGTTTCATCTGCGCCGGCACCATTAAAATACTGGCGGGCGGTAAGCAGGCCCTGTACCAGGTACGATGTTTCTACCAAATCGGCACCATTGTCCAGCGCGCTAAAGGGTTGTACGGCACCGGTTGCGCCGTTTAGCCAATGCGGGAAAGCACCATGGAAAGTAGCTGCCTTAGTTTTTAAAAAACCTACTATCTTTTGCATCCGCGCCAGCCCGTCTGCCCGGCTGATAAAGCCACGGTTTACGCCTACTACCATAGCCATAATGCCGAAGCCCGAGCCGCCGGTAGTTACAATATCTCCGCTGCTGTTACGCTCGCGTGCCAGGCCGCTCACCGGGTGGCCAAAATCGTAAAAGTATTTAAAGGTTTGCTTTTGGATAAGCTCCAGCAAGGCATCATCAGAAATAATAGGGAATTTATCGGCCGGGTTAACGCCGGTGGTGAGATTTATAGATAAGCCGGATTGCAAAGCACCGCCTTTGTTTGATTTTAGCGAGGTGCCTACGCTCACCGTATACTTGGTGATGTAATTAAGCGATGGAGTTATCACTACTGTACTGTCGTGATTCTCGTAGCTGGCGGCGTAACTTACCGTAGCACCCGATCGGTCGTTCACTGTGATAGCCGATGTAACGCTGCTATGGTCGATAGCCGCAAGAAAAGAAATTTTGATAACCGGGGCGGTATTAACATTAACATAAGTAAAGCCGTTGTAGCTGTCGTTTACCTTAAAGGCGTTTAACGTAAACGATGTGCCCGTTGGCGGATTTACAGGCGGCGCCGGGTTAGGCGAGCTTCCTTTGCCACAACCCATGCCAATTAACAGCACGCTAATACCTGCATATAGTTTTATATCACTCAATCTCATCGTCTTCGTCATTACGCCTGCTTTAATTCGAAAAAAAAGGTTGCCCGGTTCTTACACCGGGGCAACCCTCTAAACCAATCAACCATTATCTTCCGGCCTTTTCCAGTAAATAAAGTGCTTTTACTTCTTTAGCCGTTAGCGGCCTGCTGTAAATACGAAAGTTATCCAACCCGCCGTAAAATCCCTGAGCCCAACTCTGTGCTGTGGCAGTGGTTGTTTGCGGCGGAGTGGTTTGAAACTGGAAGCTGCCGATAACCAGTGCACTTGCGTTAACAAATTTTAGCGGGCCATACTTTGTGGTGGTGGTGCCCGGGTCGTCTCCATGTAGCGTTGGGCCAACCATAGTACTGTTAGCCGCACTGCTTACCTGTAGCGGCTCGCCATTTGCATAAATATTGAATACTGAAGTAGTATCGTTATAGGTAGCAGTCATGTAAACCCACTTGTCCCATGCATTGGCCACCAATGCGTTGGTAAACTGGCCTTTCCAG
>CBFGNE010000091.1:0-8950 GCA_965649995.1 uncultured Mucilaginibacter sp. | reverse complement strand
AACAACTTTAAAGGCGTTGAATTTAAAGGCCGCGAAGTGAGGATAGAAATATCCGGCGAAGGTACCAGCACAACCCGTACAGGTGGCGGCGAAAGGCGCGAAGGCGTTTACCAAAGTCTCGAAGGCGGCGGCGGTTTCAACCGCGAAAGAAGTGGTGGTGGCGAAAGGCGCGAAGGCGGTTTTAACAGAGACAGGAACAGAGGCGCCGGTGGCGGCGGTTTCCGCGATTTCTCTGGCAAACCCCGCGAAGAACGCCCGGAACGCCGCAGAAGATTCTAATTTAGTTAATTAGTTTTCATAAAAGCTTTTGGGGGGTAGTTTACCCGAAAGCATAGTTTTAGTTTAGTTTTGTTTACAAAGCCTCTCGTTTGCTTAGCATCCGGGAGGTTTTTGTTTTAACGGGCAAATTCCACAGCAACCGAATCCGGGAACATCAGGCTTAGTTGTTTCTCATCCAGTTTCTGTATCACAAATTTGGTGTAGGGCAAGTTGCCTTCAAAGGAGGTGAAAATGGTATCACCTTTCAAAAAGTAGTCTTCCGCCTCGTTATCCAGTGTAAACTGCTTATCGGTTATCTTTAAATTGGTGATGCCGTCTTTAGATTTCCAGCTGCCCTGCAGTTTTTTATTGGGCTCGTTTTTGTGGCAGGCGGCAATAAGCAGCACACATGCGCAGGCCAGGGATGTATATGTTATAGCGTAGGTTTTCATGATGATGATAAGGTACTGTTAAAGCACCTGCTTTGCAACAGGTGCTTTAACGGTATTTTGTTTATGGTTTTGCAACCAGCGCCGACTCTTTTACATAAATGTGGCGGCCTTTGCTGTTTACGTAATAGTAGTACGAGTTTTTATCGATGTAGATGGTTTGCCCTTGTGGCCCAACCTTGCCATCGTATTTTTTATCTACAACTCCCGCTGCACCTTTTGATGCTACTTCGGCAGTTTTATTGCCAACTTTGCTGGCAGTTTTTTTGGTGGCTTTCCATCCTTTTTTTACGGTGGTGCCAACTTTCTGTGCTACGGTGGTGGTGTCTTTATGGGTTTGCGCAAACGTGGTTGAGGCTGCAAACATGGCCGCCGCAAACATTGCTGTACTGAATAGCTTTTTCATGATAGTAGATTAAATTGAATTAACTTGGTATGTTAACTCAATTTCTCTGCCAGTTTGCGCATTTCTGTTGCGGGCGGTGCTTTTTTGTACAAAATTGCATAAACAGCCTCGCATATAGGCATATCAACCTTGTGTAGCCGGTTTACCTGGTGTAGGCAATTTACTGCATAGTAGCCTTCTGCAATCATGTTCATTTCTAACTGTGCCGATGTTACGGTATAGCCTTTGCCTATCATATTGCCAAAGGTGCGGTTACGGCTAAATTGCGAGTAAGCGGTAACCAGCAGATCGCCCAGGTAGGCCGATTCTTTTATATCCCTGTCTATAGGATGCACCTTATCAACAAAGCGTTCCAGCTCGCGTATGGCGTTTGATATCAGTACCGATTGGAAGTTATCGCCATAACCCACGCCGTGGCATATACCGCTGGCAATAGCGTAAACATTCTTCAATACCGCGCCATACTCGGTGCCGTAAATATCATCAGATACAATGGTTTTGATGTAGCGGGTATTTAACATGGCTGCAAACTCCGTAGCCAGGTCAACATCCTGCGATGCAATGGTGAGGTAAGATAATTTCTCCAGTGCAACTTCCTCTGCGTGGCAGGGGCCGCTGATCACCATAAAATTGCTGAAGGATACATTGTATTTTTGGTTCAAAAATTCGCCGATGATCTGGTTCTCATCGGGCACTATCCCTTTTATGGCCGATACTATTTTCTTCCCGGCAAGGTCTTCGGCGGTGATGCCTGTTAAAGCTTCTTTTAAAAAAGCAGCCGGCACGTTTAGTAAAATGCAATCGGCAACCTGTATCAACGGCTTCAGGTCGGCAGAGATATTTGCGCCGGGCACTTTAATTTCAACAGAACTTAAGTAGTTGGGGTTGTGGCGAAACTTGCTGATGTGTTCTACCGCCTGCTCGTTCCGCATCCACCAAAAAATTTCTTTTTCTACGGTGTTATCGGTAAGCATTTTAATATTGGCTGTGGCCCAGCTTCCGCCGCCAACAACGGTAATTTTTTGTATTTGCTTAAGCATTACACATATAATGTACTACCCGGGTAATTGGTTTTCTCCGGCGGTACAAATAAATGAAAAAAAGGCGATAGGTAAAAGGATGGGGGCGAAAGGCGAAAGGTAATCGTTTTAAAGAATGGGCACCTGCGGTGCCGTCACCAATCACTTTATTTCTATAAACCGGTGCTACTAATTCAGCGTTTTTAATTATGCAACATATTCACGCCAAAAGCAGGCAGTGCGCTGTACCCCTTCCTTAAAGCACTTTACTACTGAATATCATCAAACATTATCGTATCGCGCGAATTGCGCCGGAGTAATTTAATTCTCAAATCGCCGCGCTGTTTGATAATCGTATCTCCAATGTGAACCGGAATATTGTGGTGCCATTTCATCCCATTCAAATCGTATTCAGTTCCATTAATAGTAATAAACTGATAGTTATGTATATCATAGCGCACTTTTTCTACTACTCCACTAAATTGTGCTTTACTGGAGTGTTTCACTGCGTCCCGCTTTGCCCAATAAAAGATTAGCACTAATATCAAAAACGTCAACCCAATCATTTGAATCCTGCTCATCATTCAGTTTTTTTAGGCCTGTACAATAGATAGGTACATCTTCCAAAACGGAAGCGCTTGCACCAAAGATATTATAAGCATATGTAAAACAGTAGTGCGTAAAATTATTATCGGCAGGATAAAAAAGATTAACTTTCTTCGTTTGCCATCAGCACCTTGCGCCTTCTTAGCCTACATACTATCACCCCAATCATGCCTTGCAAAATGGCCCAATGCAGGATCAATTTGTTTAAAAGCGATTTTACTGGCAAAAAGAGAAGGTAACGCCCCTGGGAAATTGGTTTAAAATAAAAAAGGTGAAAAGTCCTAAAATCTTTCACCTTTCAGCCTTTACATTATAAGCTTAGTTCTTCTTCTCGCCTGTAAATAGTTTGGCTTTATCTACTTTCTCTACTATCATACCATCTTTCAGGTCTTTAGAGATAGCTGCAAATGGGGCCGATACAACTTCTTCGCCGCCTTTTAGGCCGCTTAGTATTTGTATGTAGGCATCATCCTGTATACCGGTGGTTACCTGCACTTGTTTCACTTTGTTCGTCTTATCCAGCACAAACACGTATTCTTTTGCTATTGGGGTGCTGGCGGTTTTCTTGGCTTCATCTTTATCCTTATCGCCGGTAACCGGTTTTTTCTCATCGCGGGTGGTAACCGATTGGATAGGAACCGATAGTGCTTTCACCTGGTTGGTTCGTATATCAACCGTAGCGGTTAAACCCGGGCGGAACGGCGAGTGGTTTGCAGCATTTTTCTTCAACAGGTCGATGTACGATTGCGCAGTTATCCTTACTTTAACAGTAAAGTTGGTCACCTGGTCGGCATTGGTACCTACCACGTTTGCCGAGCTGCCAATTTCAATCACCTGGCCTTCAAATTTTTTGCCAAGGAATGCGTCAATTTCTATTTGCGATGGGTTGCCTACGGCAATACGGTTAATGTCGTTCTCGTTCACATCAACGTTCACATCCATTTTGCTAAGGTCGGATATGGTCATGATCTCGGTACCGGCAAATTGCTGGGTTCCTAAAACACGCTCGCCAATTTCTATGGAGAGTTTTGATACCACGCCATCAACCGGGGCATAGATGGTAGTTTTGGCCAGGTTATCCTGCGCTTCTTTAACAGATGCAGAAGACTGTGCCAGCCCATACTGCGAGCCTATAACGTTTTGCTTGGCTGCCTCTAACGATGCTTTTGCACCTTCGTAGTTGGCTTTTGCCTGCTCAAACTCGGCAGCGGTAAGTACTTTGTTTTTATACAACTCCTGGCTGCGTTTAAATATAGATGCCTGGTTGGCAAACGTAGCTTCGGATTGTTTTAGCATTTGCGATGAATTGCCCACGCTTGCCCTTTGCGAATTGTAGGATGCCACGGCGCGCTCATAGCCCGATTTCAAAATGTCGGGGCGTATTTTACAAAGCAGCTGGCCTTTTTTTACCACGTCGCCTTCCTTAATAGGCAGTTCAACTACTTCGCCGCTCACCTCAGGGCTTATTTTAACCTCAATGTGCGGTTTTATTTTGCCGCTGGCAGATACATTTTCGTTTATCTGTCGGGTGTCGGCCTTTTCAACAGCAACCTGGGTTAGCTTTGGTTTGCCAATTACGCCGGTAATTTTTAGTATTATCAGCAGTGCCACAAGTGCGCCTAAAGTGATAAGGATATATTTAGTAGTCTTTCCCATGATATTGTTTCAGGATTTTTATTTATTAAAAGTTTATAGTGTTATAGGGTTACCAAGGTAATAATCTATTACCTTACTTCTGAAAATTAACTCGTAACGTGCCTGTATCAGGTCGAACTGAGATTTATTCAGGTTGGTTAACGATGTGTTGTAATCCAGCGCGTTCACCAAGCCTACGTTATACCTTTGTTGTATTACATTAAAGGCTTCTTTGTTTGCCTGGTAGGTTTGTTCGTTACTTGCCAGTTTTTTATTGGCCGCCTGCACATCCAAAACAGCTTGTATAATAACCTTGCTTAGGTTGTTTTTTGAAATTTGCGTACTGACCTGGGCATTCTCAAACTGTATACGAGCCTTGCGTACCGAAGTGCGGGTGCTAAACCGGGTGAAGATCGGTATCTGTAATGACAAGCCAATTGATTGGTTAAAGTTATCTTTAAACTGATCGAAAAACGGGTATTTGGCGGTTGGGTTATCAAACCTGATGCTGGCATCCGAGTACCGCGAGTTTCCCGAGCCAAACAATACCAGGGTTGGATAATAAGCACCCATGGCCACTTTAATGCCTTGTTGCGCTGCAAGCTGCCTGGTTTCGGCAAGTTTTATGTCGGGGTTTATTTCGAGGGCGGTTGTTATTACAGATGCGCCATCAAAATCGGTACGTACATTGCTAAATTTGCTTATGTCGGGCTTCTCCACTGTTATCCGTTCCAGCGGGTTCATCTCCATATATTGTTTCAATACCAATAACGATAGGTCTAATTGGTTTTGTGCAGTGGTTAAATTAAGGTCGGCAGTTGATTGCTGCGCTTTGGCCTGCGATAGGTCGGCAAGCGTTTGATTACCCACATCAAAGTTTTTCTGTGCCCTGTCCAAAGCAATTTTCGAAACATCTATTTGTTGTTGAGCTGCGGTAACCAAATCCTGGTTAGTTAATACGGTGAGGTATTGAGTAACTACATTTAGTATAAGGTCGTTTTTTATTTTAGCGGTGTTTGTCTTATCAACATCAACCAAAATACGGTTTTGGATGATTTGGTTGCGCAATTGCCCTCCCTGGAAAATGGTTACCTGTGCGTTTATCCCGGCATTTACGGTAAAAGTACGCTGGTTGATGAACTGGTTGGTGGTTGGGTCGATATTACGGCCAAAATTGTAACCGGCCTGCGGGTTTGCGCTAACGCTTGGCAGCTTGTTGTAGCGGCTTTGGTTGTAATCTTCTGTACTTAAAGCTTCGCTGTATTGCGCTTGTTTTATGGTTAGGTTACGTTCCAGCGCGCGGTCGACAGCTTTTTGTAGGGTGATAACTTCCTGTGCGTTGGCAGTTATGTTTACGGCAGAAAGTAATATGAGGCAAGCAATGGTTACTTTTGTTTTTGTAAATTTTAGTTTCATAATGTTGGTATACAATTATAAGTAATGCTATTACTTTGCAAGCCTTTTGTTGTTTGTTTAAATATGGATCGAATTAACTCCTTTTGTGCATGTACCTGGTAAAAACTCCCCGTATACTTAAATGGTTATACCCTAACCTGATATGGGGCGCCCAGCCCAATGGCCGTTGCATTTATTTGACTTTTGACGACGGCCCTATACCCATTGTTACACCTTTTGTGTTAAATATTTTAAAACAGTACAATGCTAAGGCTACTTTTTTTTGTATTGGCGATAATATAAGCAAACATCCCGATGTATTTAACGATGTAAAAAGTGCAGGCCATGCCATTGGCAACCACACCTATAATCATTTAAAAGGCTGGGATACCGGCGATAGCGCCTACCTCAACAACTTTTTAAAGGCGGATGAGTTAGTGGCAGCAAACCTGTTTAGGCCGCCCTACGGGAGGATAAAGCGGTCGCAGGTGAAGCTGTTGAAACAGGCCCGCCCGGGATTGCGCATTATTATGTGGGATGTGCTTAGCGGAGATTTCGACGTAACGCTTAGCCCCGAAGCTTGCCTGAAGAATGTTATCAAACATACCGAAGCCGGCTCGATAGTGGTGTTTCATGATAGTTTGAAAGCCTTCGACAGGCTGGAGTATGTTTTGCCCAGGGCATTGGAGCATTGGAGTAAGGAGGGGTACCTATTTAAAAGTTTGCAGTAGGCAGTTTGCAGATAGCGGGGTTATTTTCTACCTTTCGGGATGCGTCGTAAATTTCAATTATTGGTATTAGGAGTAATATCCGTTATCTCCGCCCAAAATATCAAGGCACAAAGCACCGCAGATACCGCCCGGGTTATCATCAGCCAAATAAAGATGCCCCAGCTTGGGCGCGAGCGTACGATAAGGGTTTACTTGCCTGCGGGGTACGCAACTTCTAACAAGAAATACCCGGTTATTTACATGCACGACGGGCAAAACCTGTTTACAGGCAACACCAGTTTCGCCGGCAGCTGGCTGGTCGACTCGACCCTAAAAACCTTTCCGGCAAATAAGCAAGCTATTGTAGTTGGCATTGATAACAGCGGCCAATACCGCATGGCGGAATACAATGCCTACGAAAGCAAATACGCCAAACCCGAAGGCGATGCTTATGTTGCCTTTATTGTAAACACATTGAAACCACATATCGACAGCCTGTACCGCACCAGGAAGGGTGCTAAGCACACCGCCATTGCAGGCAGTTCGATGGGCGGGCTGATATCCACGTACGCAGCCATCAAATACCCGGGTGTATTTGGCGTGGCAGGCGTGTTTTCACCATCCTTTTGGATAGCGCCGCAGCTGTACACACTGGCCGAAGCAACCCAAATGGATACGAAACAACGGTATTTTTTAACCTGCGGGGATAAAGAAAGCGACGACGAAACCGGCGATGTAAATAAAATGGATTTGTTGCTGAAGCGAAAGGGGTATGATGTAAAACGGGTTCCTGTCCCCTTAATTATCGAAGGCGCACAACACAACGAGAAGCAATGGCGTGCGTCGTTCGGGCGGTTCTACGCCTGGTTTGTGAAGTAGCTGCAACAAAATAGCCTTATCCTTGTTTATTAATTATCAGCCAATTATAATAAATAAGCGACATGAGAAAATGGATAGCCGCCGCAACAATTGCTTTGGGTGTTTTTTGCTTTATCAACTGCAAAAAAAACACAAATGCCGTTCCGCCTGACGAGCCCGGAGATGCTACATTAACGGATGTGGTGCTTACACAGGGGCTCTCCTTCCCCTGGGAGATTTTGTGGGGGCCTGATGATATGCTTTGGATAACCGAGCGCGGCGGCAAAGTAAGCCGGGTAAACCCTGCCGATGGGGTTGTAACAAGCCTAATTACAATTAGCGATGTTGTGGCTAAAAGCGAAGGGGGCTTATTGGGCATGGTTTTGCACCCCGATTTTGCCACAACCCCCGAGGTTTTTGTTGCTTACAACTACGATAAAGCAGGCACCTACACCAAAAAGGTAGTAAAGTATACTTATAATGGCACTACGCTTATAAACCCCGTTGTTTTAATGGATGATATCCCTGCATCAAATATCCATAACGGCACCCGCCTGGCCATATCTCCGGATAAAAAACTGTTTATCAGCAGCGGCGATGCTTCGGTATCATCCCGTGCGCAGGATAAAACCAGTTTGGCAGGTAAAATACAACGCATCAATTTAGATGGCAGTATACCTGCAGATAACCCGATTGCGGGCAGCCCGCTATGGACGTTTGGGCACCGCAACCCGCAGGGGCTGGTATTTGTTGGCGATAGGCTCTACAGCAGCGAACATGGCAATAGTACCGATGATGAGATAAACATCATCCAAAAAGGGCGCAACTTTGGCTGGCCAAATGTGGAAGGCTTTTGCAGCACGGGCAGCGAGCCATCGTTTTGCACTACAAATAACGTAATTGAACCTATTTTTGCATGGTCGCCCACCATTGCGCCATCCGGTATAGATTATTATAATAACGATGCCATCCCGCAGTGGAAAAACTCGTTGTTGCTGGCTGTGTTAAAGGATTCGGAATTATTGCAGATAAAACTCAATGCCGCAGGCGATAAAGTTGAGGCGGTGAACACCTTTTATAAAGGCACCTACGGCCGTATGCGCGATGTTGCCATATCGCCGCAGGGTATTGTTTATATTATTACAAGCAATGGTAGCGGCGCAGATAAGATAATTAAGGTGAGTAAGAAGTAGTTGGTTAATACCAAGCAACCGATTGAAGAGGTAGAAGCCTATTTAACTTTACTGCGCTAAAACACGTAATGCGTAAACAACGACGGCGGGTTTCCGATAAGGTTGATATCGAATTTTAAGGATTCCTCGAGCCTGGTGCTTGCTGAATGGATGCGGAAGCTGATTTGCCAGCCTTTATCCAAAGTCATAAATAAAGTGGTGTTGCTATCAAGCAAGCTAAACTCGATGATGCGCGTAGGGTAGGATATGGCTGGGATGCCGCAAACGGATGCAACGGAGTTGTAAGGCCTGCCCAAATCTTTGTTCATGTTGTAGCCCTTTACTACAACCAGTTTCAGCGCATCGCGCTTGATCACTTTATAAAACGAATCCCTGCCCAATAAATAGCTTACGAGTTTCCTGGGGATCTCGTTGCCGGGGT
>CBFGNE010000090.1:0-8979 GCA_965649995.1 uncultured Mucilaginibacter sp. | reverse complement strand
CTTTGCGTCTTTTTTAAATTTTTTTAAAAAGATTGCCAACTTAGTGTGAGTAATACATTAAGCGAAAAGGATAATTTGCAATGCAATAGTGCATTTGAATCAAAAAAAAGCCCGCAAAGTGTATAAAATACAATAAGTTGCAATGTTTTAACATGAAAATTATAGAGAAACGCTGCGCTTATTATTAAAATGGGGCCCGTGTAGGCAAAAACGCGTAAAAAATTGTCAATAAATACAAATCACCGCCATATAAATTAAATAAACAGATGATAAAAAGAACCTTCGCCTTGCTTTTGATGGTGGTAAACACTGCCGTTTTGCTTGGCCAGCAGCACAACATGTCTAAAACCTACCAGGCGCCAACGGATGTATTGGTGCAAAAAAAACTAAGCAATTGGCAGGACCTTAAGTTTGGGCTATTTATGCACTGGGGCACTTACAGCCAATGGGGCGTGGTAGAGAGCTGGAGTATTTGCCCCGAAGACGAAGGCTGGACACAGCGCAAAGGCCCCTACGGCGCCACTTATAACGGATACGTAAAGGCCTACGAAAACCTCCAAACCACCTTTAACCCAACAAAGTTTAACCCGGAGAAATGGGTAGCTGCCGCCAAACTTGCAGGAATGAAGTATGTGATATTTACCACCAAGCACCACGACGGCTTCAGCATGTTTGATACTAAACAAACAGATTATAAAATAACCTCGGTAAAAACGCCGTTCTCCGCCAATCCGCGCAGTAATGTTACCAGCGAGATCTTTAATGCTTTCCGTAAGGAAAATTTTATGATAGGCGCGTATTTCTCCAAACCCGACTGGCATTCTGAAGATTACTGGTGGCCATATTTCCCGCCGAAAGACCGCAACGTAAACTACGACCCTGCAATGCACCCCGACAAATGGCAGAAGTTTAAAGATTTTACCTATAACCAAATAGGCGAACTGATGACAGATTATGGCAAGGTTGATATACTTTGGCTGGATGGCGGATGGGTTAGGCCAAAAAACACTATCGATACCGCTATTGACTGGCAACGCGGCATCAAATTTAACCAGGATATTGATATGGCTAAAATTGTGGGTATGGCCAGGTCTAAACAACCCGGTTTGATAGTGGTAGACCGTACCGTAACCGGCGAGTTTGAAAACTATACCACGCCCGAACAGCAGGTACCCGAAACTCCGCTGGACCATCCCTGGGAAACCTGTATAACTATGGGCGATTCGTGGAGTTATGTACCAAATGATCACTACAAATCGGCAACCCAAATTATACAGCTTTTGGTGAAGATCGTATCGCGCGGAGGTAACTTGTTATTGAATATAGGTCCCGGCCCCGATGGCGATTGGGATCCGGTTGCGTACTCGCGCCTAAAAGAAGTTAGCACCTGGATGCAAATTAATGGCGAGGGTATTTACGGCTCACAATCTGTTGCTCCGTATTCTACAGGGAATATATACTATACCAAAGCAAAAAACGCAAATACCATATACGGCTTTATTTTAGCCGATAATGATGGATTGAAGTTGGGCAAAACTGTAACGGTAAAGCTTAATAACATAAAGGCGGTTAAAAAAGTAGCCATGCTGGGTTCTAAGCAAAGCCTTAAATATAAACAAACGGGCGATGACCTGTCGATAACCATTCCCGCAGCTATCCAAAATAATCCCGGTAACCACTACGCCGCAACTTTAAAAATAACGTACTAAAATAGCCCTTTGATGAAATTATATAAAGCTGCAGTTTTAGCTTGTTCCTTTATAACATTAGGTGTTGCAACTGCCCCGGCGCAACAAACCGATATGCGCTACCCGATTGTACCGTACCCCTCCAACCTGGTGCCGGCCAGCGGTAGCTTTGTTATTACGCCCGCCACTACAATAACGGCAGCAGCTACCTTTAAAAACGAGGCAGCTATTTTAAACCAGTTGCTTGCCAATAGCTTCGGCAAAAAGTTAAAGCATGGCACAACCGCCGGCGGTAAATCTATCAGCCTTAAATATGATGGTAGCATAAAAGCGGATGAAGGGTATAAATTGACGATAACCCCGGCGCAGGTGGCCATTTGGGCCAAAACGGCCAGGGGGATGTTTATGGGCGTGCAAACATTGAGGCAATTGTTGCCGGCAACAGCAGAACGCGCCGGCCTTAAAGCGGTAAAAAGTTTAAGCTTGCCCGCCGTTGCTATAAATGATGCACCTGCGTACGCCTACCGCGGTATGCACCTGGATGTATCCAGGCATTTTTTCTCGATAGCCTACTTGCATAAGTTTATCGATATCATGTCGCTTTATAAATTCAATAAGTTCCACCTGCATTTAACCGATGACCAGGGCTGGCGCGTGGAGATAAAAAAATATCCTAAACTGACCGAAAACGGAGCCTGGCGTACCTTCAATAACCAGGATAGCGCCTGTATAAAACGCGCCGCTGATAACCCCGATTTTGAGATAGATAAAACGCATATCATCCAAAAAAATGGCAAAACTTTGTACGGCGGTTTTTATACCCAGGCCCAACTGAAAGAATTGGTTGCGTATGCCGCTGCCCGCAAAATTGATATCATACCTGAAATTGACATGCCCGGCCACATGATGGCCGCTATAAACGAATACCCTTATTTAAGTTGCGATGGCGGAAGCAAATTTGGCGAATTGTTTTCTACGCCGATATGCCCATGCCTGCCATCAACTTTTAAGTTTGCGCAGGATGTGTATAGCGAAATAATGGATATTTTTCCATCCAAATACATCCACATTGGTGGCGATGAGGTCGACCGCTCGCTTTGGGCAAAATCTGAAGAGTGCAAAGCGCTGATGAAAAAGGAGGGACTGAAAAATACCGCCGAGTTGCAAAGCTATTTCATTAATAATATGGAGAAGTTTTTTAACGCTAAAGGGCGTAAACTGATAGGGTGGGACGAGGTATTGGAAGGTGGTATAAGTAACACAGCTGTGATTATGTACTGGCGTACCTGGGTGCCGAAAGCCCCTGTAGAAGCGGCAAAGAACGGTAACAAGGTAATTATGACACCCGGCGCGCCATTGTATTTTGACGTGCCGCCGGATAAGAATTCCATACTCAACGTTTACAACTTTGAAATTATACCGAAAGGTTTAACAACTGATGAGGCAAAGAACATTATAGGTGCCCAGGCTAACATCTGGACAGAATACATCCCAACAGAAAACCGCGCCGATTACATGTTTATGCCACGCATGACCGCATTGGCCGAGGTGCTGTGGACGTATAAGCGAAACTACCCATCGTACAGGCAACGCTTAATGGCGCAATACGGGCGGCTGGATATTTTAAAGGTACATTACCGGCTGCCCGACCTTGACGGATTTTTGTCCTCCAATGTGTTTACCGATCGGGATACGCTTGACATTAAAAAGCCCCTGCCCGGCTTAACTATACATTATACTACAGATGGTACTTTACCAAACCTGACGTCCGCTGTATTAAACGAGCCGTTAATCATTAAAACATCGCAGCGGATACGTGTTGCTGCTTTTAAACCAGATGGCGGTATGGGCGATGTTTACGACCTGCAATATCAAAAACAAACGCTGGCAGAACCTGCCCCGGTACAACAGGTACAAAACGGGCTTATTTGCAGCGAGTACAGGCAATTTTACAAAAACACAGGGCTGATACCCACCACCAAGCCCGATACCACGTTCACAGTGCAAGGCATCACGGTACCCAAAAAGGCCGAAGCGCCAAGCTTTGCTATAAAATACCGGGGTTACTTTGATATCCCCGCAGATGGTATTTACAGCTTTTACCTTACCTGCGATGATGGCGGTACGTTAAAAATTGCCGCCCGTGATGTGGTGGATAACGACGGCTTGCATGCCGCGATAGAAAAAAACGGGCAGGTTGCCTTAAAGAAAGGGTTGCAGGCTGTTGCGCTCGATTTTATTGAAGGCGGCGGTGGTTTTGCCCTGAAATTAAAATACAGCCTGAACGGTTCGGAGCCGAAGGAGATACCTTCGGAATGGTTGAAAAACTAATAGTGTTTCTTAGTAATAGAATAGCCAAATAGGTTTGTAGCCATTGGTATACGGGCGTACCTCTGGCAACAGGCCCAAGGCAGGTTTATTAGTTTGAGCCAACTGGTTATTTTACCCTTTGTGTTGAGGCACGGATGATCAGTTTTGGTTTTATGCTGATTACCTTATGTACTACCAGCGTTTCGGCGCTTTCCATTTCCTGAAAGTAAAGGTTGGCTATGGTTTTACCCATGTTATTACTAAACTGGTCTATAGTGGTTATAGAGGGGCTGGTAATTTCGGTAAAATCCTCATTCGAATAACCGCAGATACCAAGGTCTGTAGGTACTTTTATATTCATCGCGGTAGCAACTTCCAGTACGCCGAGCGCCGAAAAATCAGATGTAGACGCAAATACGGCATCCGGCGGATTTGGCAGGCTCAGGAGTTTGCGGGTGGCATTGGCCCCAAGTTCTTTGGTCCAGGCATTTTCTATAATAAGTTCTTCGTTTATCATTACTCCATGCGTTTTTAATGCACGCAGATAGCCCTCTTTCCGCTGCGGGAATATATTCAGGTTTTGCGGTCCTTCCAAAAGGGCAATTCGGCTGTAGCCTTCGCTTATCATATGGCTCACTGCCTCAAATGTGGCCTGCTCGTTATCGTTCAGTACCTTTAGCGTTTCCAGCTCATCAGCAACACGGTCAAACTGTATCAGTTGGATATTGTGTTCCATTACATTTTTTAAATGGCTGTAATCAGTTGTTTGTACCGATATGGATATAACGATACAATCTACATCATGGTTTATCAACGTATTGATGCATTGCACCTCACGCTCATAAAGTTCGTTCGATTGGCATATGATCAGATTATACCCCTGCTTATAGGTAACGTCCTCTATACCCGAGATGATATTGGCAAAAAAGTTTTGGTTTATACGGGGTACAACCACGCCAATGGTTTTGCTTTGCCCTTTGCGCAAGTTGGATGCAAGCGTATTCCTTTTATAGTTTAATTCTTGTGCCGTTTTTAAGATGAGCTGCTTAGTGGCCTCATTAACATAATTGCTGTTATTAAGCGCCCGCGATACAGATGAAGGAGTAACATTTAGCTTGGCGGCAATATCGTAAATGGTTACTCTTTTTTTAGGTTTCATAGTTAATTGCAAAAATCGGAAAAATAAATATCAACAATCGATTGCATATCTAAAAAATAATTTAATTTTACCCCAATCAATTATAAAAATTCACAAAATACAAATAAATGCTGCTTTTAGGAATCGATTTGGGTACCTCGTCTGTCAAAGTGTCTGTGATCGATGTTGCTACGGGGCAATCCATAGCCAGTGCCCAGTACCCGGAGGAAGAATCGCCGATCATCTCTTTGCAAACAGGCTGGGCAGAGCAGGCACCCGATATGTGGTGGCAGCAAACCGGGCAGGCCATAGCATTATGCCATAAAAAAGGTGGCTACAATCCCAAAGATATTGCAGCTATTGGCATTGCATACCAAATGCACGGGCTGGTTTTGGTAAATAAAGACCGCCAGGTGCTGCGCAACAGCATCATTTGGTGCGATAGCCGCGCGGTAGCTATAGGCGATAAGGCATTTGAAGATATCGGGCATGAAGCCTGCTTGTCGCACATGCTCAACTCGCCCGGTAATTTTACGGCATCAAAACTGGCATGGGTAAAACAGAACGAGCCGGAAATTTATGCGCAAATAGATAAAGTGATGCTCCCCGGCGATTTTATTGCCATGAAACTCACCGGCGAAGCAACAACTTCCGCCTCGGCATTGTCCGAAGGTATCTTCTTCGATTTCCGGTTCAACGGGCTATCAAAAGACATTACCGATTATTTTGGTTTCGACGACGGCCTCTTCCCGGTAGTAAAACCGGTGTTTTCTTCGCATGGCAGGGTCACTGCCGATGTAGCTGCTGCATTGCAGCTAACAACCGGCATACCGGTAACCTACAAAGCAGGCGACCAGCCTAATAATGCGTTATCTTTAAACGTACTAAATCCCGGCGAAGTAGCAGCTACGGCAGGCACATCCGGCGTCATATATGGTGTAAGCAACGAACTGGCTTACGACCCTCAATCGCGCGTAAACACGTTTGCGCATGTTAATTATACCAACGAACAGAAACGCCTTGGCGTTTTGCTTTGCATAAACGGAACGGGTAGCCTTTACCGCTGGGTAAGAAACACCTTTGCAAATAACATTAGCTACAGCCAAATGAATGCCGAAGCGGCGAAAGCACCAATTGGCAGCGGCGGCTTGCGGATACTTCCATTTGGAAATGGCGCCGAGCGGATGCTGAACAATAAACAAGTTGGCGCGCATTTGCACAATATCGACCTTAACCTGCATACACCGGCGCATGTTTTCCGCGCGGCGCAGGAAGGTATTGCCTGTGCATTCCGTTACGGGCTGGATATTATGCGGGAGAATGGGATGAGCCCAAGCGTTGTAAGGGCGGGCAAATCAAACATGTTCCTGAGCAATGTTTTTACCGAATCGTTTGTAGATGCTACGGGCTTGGCAGTAGAGCTTTACAATAACGACGGCAGCCTTGGGGCAGCCATAGGGGCCGGTATAGGTGCCGAGATTTTTGCTTCGGCTGCTGAGGCGTTTAGCAATACTAATGCGGAAGCTTATGTAGAGCCAAAAAACACCGAAGCCTTTGAGGAAGTTTACCAGGATTGGAAAGCCATCCTCGACAAGCATTTAGCTGATTAATAAAAAAAACTAAAATTACTATAAAACCAAAAAACATTAAATTTCTATAAAATGGCAATTGTAACAGGCGAAAAAGAATTCTTTAAAGGAATAGGGCAAATAAATTATGAAGGGCTGGAGTCAGACAACCCACTGGCATTCCGCTGGTATGATGCGGACAAAGTAGTAGCCGGCAAAAGCATGAAAGAGCACTTGCGCTTTGCCTGTTCTTACTGGCACTCATTCAATGGCAGCGGCGCCGACCCTTTTGGCGGTGCAACGCATATCTTCCCATGGGATGCCAAGGCAGACGCAGTTGAGCGCGCCAAAGATAAAATGGATGCAGCATTCGAGTTCATTACCAAAATGAACCTGCCGTACTACTGCTTTCACGATATAGACGTGGTTGATTATACAAACGACGTAGCTGATAACGAAAAACGCCTGCAAGCTTTGGTAGAGTACGCTAAGCAAAAACAAGCCGCCAGTGGCGTAAAACTACTGTGGGGTACTGCCAACGTATTCAGCCATGCCCGTTATATGAACGGCGCATCCACCAACCCCGATTTCCATGTGTTGGCGCATGCCGGCGCGCAGGTAAAAGCTGCCATTGACGCTACCATAGCCCTTGGCGGCGAAAACTACGTTTTCTGGGGCGGGCGCGAAGGCTATATGAGCCTGCTGAATACTGATATGAAACGCGAGCAGGAGCACCTAGCCAAATTCCTGCATACGGCGAAAGATTACGCCCGCAAGCAAGGCTTTAAAGGCACTTTCTTTATCGAGCCGAAACCTTGCGAGCCAACTAAGCACCAGTACGATTACGATGCTGCCACCGTATTTGGCTTTTTACAGAAATACGGCTTGACCGACGACTTTAAACTGAACCTGGAAGTAAACCACGCCACTTTGGCCGGGCACACGTTCCAGCACGAATTGCAGGTAGCTGCCGATAGCGGCATGCTGGGTTCGATAGACGCTAACCGCGGCGATACACAAAACGGCTGGGATACCGACCAGTTCCCGAACGATGTGAATGAAGTGGCAGAGTACATGCTGATCATATTAGAGGCAGGTGGCTTTGCAGGCGGAGGCATCAACTTTGATGCGAAGATCCGTCGTAACTCTACCGACCCTGCAGACCTTTTCTACGCCCATGTTGGCGGGATGGACGTGTTTGCAAGGGCATTGATCATTGCGGATAACATCCTGCAAAAATCCGACTACAAAAAAGTACGGACAGACCGTTACGCATCGTTCGACAGCGGCGCTGGAAAGGATTATGAAAACGGCAAGCTTTCGTTAGAAGATTTGCGCAACTATGCAGCAAGCAATGGCGAGCCGGCAGCCAAAAGCGGCAGGCAGGAATACCTGGAGAACCTGGTAAACCGCTACATATAGGTTTCAAAACCGGCGGGCAGTTACGCCTTGCGCGGAAAATACGATATGATTTGAGAGGTAGTACAAATTTGTGCTGCCTCTCTTTTTGTTTTATAGTGTCGGTAATACCATACTTAAAAAGCAAATAGTTACCGGCATAATTTTGCTTAATTACCTAATTATTAAGTGATATTGGTAAAATAACAATTAAATGCGGCGTTTTGCGTATTATTTATTTAATTGTACCCATAAATCAATGCCGCCCCTTTAATGGCCATTAAGTAAATGAAACCTCAACTACTGAAGTTATCGCAGGATGCCGCCAGTTCTTTTAGCGCGCGGAGGGATACTGCACCAAACGTTAACAACCGCTGGCACTATCATGCCGAAGTTGAGCTGGTATATTTTAAAAATGGTGGCGGAACCCAATTTGTGGGCGATAACATAAGCACGTTTGGAAATGGCGATGTGGTGCTGCTTGGCCCCAACCTTCCGCACTATTGGAAATTTGACGAGCGGTATTTCAACAACGATGGAACAGCCAATACTGATGTAAGCGTAGTGCATTTCGACCGCAATTTTTGGGGCGAGGCCTTTATAAACCTACCCGAAAACAGCGGCATCAGATCTATTATCGACCTGGCCGAGCGCGGTGTTAAAATTGCTGGTGGCGACAAACAAGCAATAGGGCAACTGGTAGAGAAAATACTCGGTGCCGAAGGTTCGCGTAAAATTATATTATTAATGGAAGCGCTGCAGGCCATTGGCGAGTGCAAAGAAGTAGCCCGGCTTGCATCGATTGGTTTTAGTCATAATTTTCAGGAGCCCGAGAAGAACAGGATACATGATATTTATAATTATTCGATAGCTAATT
>CBFGNE010000089.1:0-9012 GCA_965649995.1 uncultured Mucilaginibacter sp. | reverse complement strand
CAAACAGCAAATACTTACGCTTTACCTCAATACCGTCCCTTTCGGCAACAATTCTTACGGGATAAAAACCGCTACTTTAAAATATTTTAACAAAACACCTAACCAGGTTACCCCTGCCGAAGCCGCTACGTTAATAGGCATGCTAAAGGCAACGTCTACCTACAATCCGCGGGTGTATCCGCAACGTGCACTGGAGCGCCGTAACGTGGTGCTTGCACAGATGCTTAAATACAATTATCTAAACAAGGTTGGATACGATACCAGCAGCAAACTACCTATCGGGCTCGACCTGAGTTACATTGATAAAACCGGGCAGGGCGATTCGTACATTAGGCATGCGGTAGAACGCTGGCTGGATAAATGGTGCAAGGAAAATGGCTACGACCTGTACGAGGATGGGCTGAAAATATACACTACAATCGACAGCAAACTGCAGCAATATGCCGAAGAGGCCGTTGCCGAGAAAATGCGGATGCTGCAAAGGCGCTTTAATAACCTATGGGGCGATAAAAACCCCTGGCGCGATAGCAAGGGCGTAGAGATAAAGGATTTCCTGCTGAAAGCCGAACAGCGCCTGCCTATTTACAAACTGCTTACAAAAAAATACAAGGGCGATACCACGCAAATAAACGCCTACTTCGAGAAAAAGAAACGCATGAGCGTATTTACCTGGAAGGGCGACCAGGATACCACTTTTAGCAGTGTAGATTCAATTAAATACTACACCAGGATACTAAACACGGGCATGATGACCATGGAGCCATCTACCGGTAAAATAAAAGTTTGGGTAGGCGGTATCGACCATAAATATTTTAATTACGACCACGTAAACCAATCAAAACGCCAGGCGGGTTCTACTTTTAAGCCTTTTGCTTACGTAACCGCCATTGACAATGGTTTTACCCCCTGCGATAAGTTTACCGATAAACGCGTTAGCATCAAATTTAAGGATAACGGTAAAGACGATGTTTGGGAACCAAACAATGCTGATTTCAACTTCTCCGGCCGCGAAATGTCGCTGCGCTGGGCGATGGGGAAATCTGTAAATTCTATTACCGCACAGGTTACCGAGCATGTTGGTTGGGACAAAATAGTAGAATATGCCCATAAAATAGGCATAGAAAGCCCGCTAAAATCGGTACCGTCGGTATCGTTAGGCTCCAATGATGTTTCTGTTTTCGAAATGGTGAGGGCTTATAGCACCTTCCTTAATAAAGGACAAAAGGTAGACCCCTTGCTGGTTACCAAAATAACCGACGAAAAAGGCAACCTCATACAGGAATTTACGCTAAAAGCTGAACAGGTACTAAGCGAGGAAACTGCATGGCTGATGCTCTACATGTTCCGCGGTGGTATGGAAGAACCGGGCGGCACTTCGCAGGCGCTTTGGGAATACCCGGGACTTTGGAAAAAAGACAACCAGATCGGCGGGAAAACCGGTACCTCAAGCGACTACGTAGATGGCTGGTATATGGGTATTACTAAGGACCTGGTAACCGGTATTTGGGTGGGGGCTGATGACCGCAGCGTACACTTCACTACATCTGAAACGGGCGAAGGGTCTCACACTGCACTGCCTATTTTCGGTGCTTTTATGGAAAAGGTTTACGCCGACTCAAAATCCGGATACGGTTACGGGCCATTCCCAAAGCCATGGGTAAAAATAACCAAGGAATATAATTGCCCCTCGCCAAGGTTTACGGAACGCGATACCACAGCTGTAGATAGCCTTATGGAAATGCCAGTGGATACATCGGGTGTGGTAACACCGCCGGTTACAGAGGAAAACCCCGAAAATAATCCTGCCACGCCTAAATAAAATGCAACTTTAAGCGTTTGCCTTTAAGCTGGCTTTTAATTAAATTACGCCATATTCTTAAACCCAATTTATGAATAAACGTTACTCTTTTTACATAAAATTCCCAACGGTGTTATTTTGCCTGTTGTTGGCCTTATCGTTCAGCCAGCAGGCTGCAGCGCAATATTTTGGCCAAAACAAGGTTCGGTATAAAAAACTGGATTTTAAGGTTTATAAAACGCCGCACTTCGAGATATACTATTACATTAAAAACGATAGTATGATGAAGCGCTTTGCGCAGGAGGCCGAACTATGGTACACCCTGCACCAACAGGTGTTTCGCGATACCTTTAGCAAGCCAAACCCTATTATTTTGTACGCCAACCACCCCGAATTTCAGCAAACTACCGCCATTGATGGCGAAATAAGCGTAGGTACAGGCGGTATTACCGAGGGGTTGAAAAACCGCGTGGTAATGCCTGTGATGGAAACAAACCAAACTACCCGCCACGTATTGGGGCACGAACTGGTGCACGCTTTTCAGTACCACATGCTGCTTGGCCGCGATTCGTCTAACTTCGAGAACATCGGGAATATCCCGCTGTGGATGGTAGAGGGTATGGCCGAATACCTGTCGTTAGGGAAAAAAGATGCTTACACAGCCATGTGGATGCGCGATGCATACCTTAACCACGATATCCCAACGGTAGAGGAGCTTACCACCGGCAATAAATACTTCCCCTACCGCTACGGAGAGGCCTTTTGGTCGTTCCTCGGCTCAACTTACGGCGATACCATCATCGTTCCCTTCTTTAAAAACACGGCCCGCTTTGGTTTACAATACGGTATACGGCGCACCTTTGGTTACGATGACAAAACCCTCTCGCGCCTTTGGAAAAACTCGATAGAAAGTACTTATAAGCCATTTTTAAAAGATACGGTACAAAAACCTGTCGGCATAAAAATTATCGACGATAAAAACGGGGGCGATATGACGGTGGCCCCATCGGTTAGCCCCGACGGCAGGTACGTTGCCTTCCTATCCTCCAAAAACCTCTTTAGTATCGATCTCTACCTCGCCGACGCGCGAACGGGGCGGGTAATAAAACGGCTAACCAGCAAAACAGCAAATTCGCATGTTGATGAATTTAACTTCATCGAATCGGCGGGGGCATGGTCGCCCGATAGTAAGAAGTTTGCTTTCAGCGTATTTAGCAAAGGGCGTAACCGTATGCTGGTGGTTGATGTGCCCAACGGCAAAGTACTCAACGATGTTTCTATGGGCAAAGCAGAGCAGTTTAGTAACCTTACGTGGTCGCCCGATGGGAAAAATGTGGCATTCCAGGCCTTATCCGAAGGGCAGGGCGATTTGTACATGTATAACTTTGATACAAAAATGGTAAAGCAACTCACCAACGATAAATATTCTGATTACCAGCCAAACTTTTCGCGCGACGGTAAAAAGATCATATACTCCAGCGACCGCAGCACCTACGACCAGGTATTATCGCAAGAGATCACTTTTAACCTGGCCGAACTGGATATTGCAACAGGAAAAATCACCGATATAAAGATATTTAACCACGCCAACAACCTTAATCCGTTGTATTCGGCAGATGGAACGCAGGTTTATTTCCTCAGCAACCGCGATGGTTTCCGAAATTTGTACCGCTATACGCTGGCAACCGCGCGCGTAGAGCAAATGACCGACCTCTTCACCGGCATTTGTGGTATCACTGAGTATTCGCCTGCGCTAAGCATATCGGCAAATGATGATATCGTTTACTCATACTACCGCTCGCAAAAGTACACCGTGTACAATGCAAAAGCATCAGATTTTAAACCATTATTGGTAGATGGTGGCACCACCAATTTTGATGTGGCGATGTTGCCTCCAACCCGTGCCGTGGGTGTCGACCTCATCAACTCCAACTTAAACAACTTCCTCGCTTACCCTAAATTATCGGGCGATTCTATCCACAGCGCGGCTTATAAGCCAAAATTCAAATTGGATGCCTTGGCAAGTAATGGCGTGGGTGCACAGATTGGCACTTATGGCACCGGCTTATCCAGCGGTATCGTCGGTGTTTTCAGCGATATATTAGGGCGTAACCAAATTTACGCAAGCGCTTCTGTTAATGGCGAGGTGTATGATTTTGGCGCACAAGCTATTTATATAAACCAGGAAAGCCGCTGGAACTGGGGCTTCGGCTTATCACACATCCCCTACCAGTTTGGCAACTACGGGATAAACGCCACTACCATAGATTACCAGGGGCAGCAAGTAAATGTATTTGATCAGCATACCGATATTATCCGCATTTTCCAGGATGCGATACAAGCCTTTGTGCAATACCCAATATCTAAACAGTTGCGGTACGAAGTTGGTGCCAGCGCGGGGCGTAACAGCTTCCGGATAGACCGGTACAGCACCTACTACCCTTACGATACACTTGGTAACGTATACAATGCTATCGACTTTAAAAAACACAAAATAAGCCGCGAACAATACCTTGCAGAAACAGGTTACGATTACCGCGCTTTTAGTACCTATACCATAGGAACTTCGCTCACCGGAGACGACTCGTACTTTGGTATTGCGGCGCCGCTTGGTGGTTACCGTTTTAAGATAGGGATGGATTACAATTTTGGAACGTACAAATACTACGCCCCTAATATCGACCTGCGCAAATATGTAAGGTTACAGCCCATAACATTAGCGGCAAGGTTTTACGGCACAGGCCGTTTCGGCGATGATGCCAATTCGTTTTATCCGCTATCGGTTAGTTACCCATGGCTGGTGCGCGGGTACGACCTTTATAGCGATAATACCACCACCACAGCTAACACCAGCCTATGGAACAGCAACCAGCTAAATGGTAGCCGCATAGCGGTAGCTAACTTTGAGATACGCCTGCCCTTTACCGGGCCCGAGAAGCTTTCTGTGCTTCCATCTAAGTTTCTGTTCTCTGATCTTAACTTGTTCTTTGATGCAGGTTTAGCATGGGATAAGGGCGATAAGATCACCCTGTTTAAAACAGAGCCGGATGTTGTTGGTACTGTCACCGCGATCGACCCTAACACACATCAAACCGTTACCTATTTGCAATTAAGCCGTGTACCGGCATTTAGCGCAGGCATATCATTAAGGGTAAATGTATTTGGCGCCTTTGTATTGGAACCATATTACGCCTTCCCGTTCAACCGCAAGGATGTGAAGAAACCTGTATTTGGGTTTAACTTTACACCGGGGTGGTAAGGTAATGAGATTTGAGACGTGAGATTTGAGATAGCATCAACATTTTAAAATTGCATAAAGAAGGCCGGAGCGTTAACTGCTTTGGCCTTTTTTTCAGCCGTTAAAGCAACAATCCTTTTGGAGACATTTCCGAGTAACATTAAGTTTAAACATTCCTGGCGTAAATATCAGCAACGGGTGTTGGACAACCTGGATGACTATCTTATAGATGGGCACTTACACGTCATTGCCCCGCCCGGCTCGGGCAAAACGATACTCGGCCTTCAGGCAGCAATAAAGGTTAACCGGCCAACACTGATACTTGCCCCTACTATTGCAATCCGCAATCAGTGGATCCAAAAAATGTGCAGCTCGTTCCTCCAAACCGATACACCTCCGGATTGGATCTCGCGCGATATACGAAAGCCTGCCTTTTTAACCATAGCCACTTACCAGGGTTTACATGCGGCGTGTAACAATATAAAAGCCAAGGATGTTGACGATGAAAACGAGGAATTAAATATTGACGAACCGCCCCGGGCGGCGCAAAATCAAAATCTGGAGAATATTATTCTCCTGTTAAAAAACCACGGGGTAGGCACAATAGTGGCCGATGAAGCCCACCATTTAAAAAACGAATGGTGGCAAACGTTAATAAAAATAAAAGAGCGCCTTACCCCAGTCATTATCGGGTTAACGGCGACCCCGCCTTATGATGTTACGCCTAACGAATGGCAGCGGTATATGGAACTTAACGGGCCAATAAATGTTGAGATATCGGTACCTGAACTGGTAATAGAAGGCGACTTGTGCCCCCATCAGGATTATGTTTACCTATCTAAACCCACTGATAGCGAATTAAGTAATATTGCTACTTTTCGTAAAAACATCGAAAATGCTTTCAGTGCCCTCAAAAACGATAAAACACTTATCGAAGCGATAGAATCTCACCCGGCATGGATATCCCCTCTGGACAACCTGGACTGGATATACAGCAACTTATCGTGTTACTCTGCTTGTTTAATATTCTTAAACGCTTGCGGCAAAGCCATTCCCGAAAGCTACCTTGAAGTTATTGGCGATAAAAATCCGAGGACACCCGCATTTGACTATAGCTGGGCCGAAACGCTGCTGGACTTTTATTTGTATAAAGACAAGGAGGGGTTCAAATTATTTAACGATCACCGGGTACAACTTGAATCGGACCTCCGCAGGTGTGGTGCCATAGAAAACCGCCGGATAAATTTTGAGGGAAATAAAAGTGTTATCGGCTCTTTAACCTCAAGCATAAGCAAATTAAATAGCATAGCACGTATAGTAGATTTTGAGCATAGCCAATTAGGAGCTTCGCTACGGCTTGTTGTTTTAACCGATTTTATACGAACTGAATTTTATGGCAAAAATTCGGGCATCTTACCAGAGTTAAACAAAATTGGCATCGTCCCCATTTTTGAAAAACTTAGGCGCAACAAAAATGAAAACCTTAAAATAGGCGTACTAACCGGCTCGGTGGTTATTATACCCAAAAGTGCCCATCCGGTTTTTTTGACGAAATTGAACGTGTTAGGTATCAGGAACGTGGTTTGTAATTCGTTACCCGTAGACGAGGACTTTGTGCTAATAGAGGAATGTGCCCAGTTAAAAAATGATGTTGTAAATATTGTAACGCAATTATTTGAGGAGGGCGAAATTAATGCGCTGGTAGGAACAAAATCATTGCTTGGTGAAGGATGGGACGCCCCCTCGATAAACAGCCTTATCCTTGCCAGTGTTGTAGGGTCTTTTGTTTTATCTAACCAAATGCGCGGAAGGGCGATAAGAACGCAAAATGATTTTATCGGAAAAACCGGGAACATTTGGCATTTGTGCTGTTTAGATACAAGCTCATTTACTGGTGGGGCCGATTTTGAAATGTTGCAAAAACGGTTTAAATGTTTTGTGGGCGTTTCTGATAATTCAACTATCGAAAATGGCATTGATAGGCTTCACTTGTTAAACATTGCTTCACCTGTTACAATGGATGAGACAAACCAAAAAACCATGCTTGCCGCCGCCGATAGGGAAGGTTTAAAGAACAAATGGCAAAATGCACTTGATTGCGGTTCGTACCTGGTGGATGAAATCAGCGTACCTTTCCCCGATACACGGGGCCATAAAGTAGTTACCCAACTATACCTCAACAAAACTATTGCTCATTTAACTGCCGCGCTTGCCTTCGGTTTAATGGATTATTTACTAGTAATGGTAGAGGCGCTACCACGGGGATTAAAAAACGTTAAAAGTTTGACAGATTTGTACATCGTTTTAGGTGTTATTGTATCAATAGGATTTTTACTATTTGGGAGGCTGGCTTATAAAGCCTTTAATCTATATATAAGGTACCGCGACATTGCCAAAGACCTCCAACAAATTGGCGAGGCCCTTTTAAGCACAATGGCTAAATTGGGTATGGTAAAAACGGAGACAGCCCGCCTTAATGTCGTTGCGGCGCTTGATAAATTTGGTACTATTGATTGCCATTTAAGAGGCGGTTCTACCTACGAAAGTTCGGCATTTATAAATATGCTGCAGGAGATAATTGCCCCCATAGATAACCCCAAATACGTAATAGTAAGAAAAAGTTTATTGGCGCGTTTTATAAAACAAAAAGATTTCCATGCGGTGCCCGAATACATTGCGCGTAACAAAGATTTCGCTACCTATTTTGCGCGGCAGTGGGAAAAACACGTTGGCACCTGCGAATTGATTTATACGCGAACAGTTGAAGGCCGAAAGATGCTGGTGAAATCAAGGCTTGCTTCGCTTGCTTCCGAATTCATTCCAAAAAACCAACGGATAAGCAAGTGGAAGTAACCAGCATATCATTGCAACCTTTTCTGCTTAATAAAGCAAAAACTATTGAAAGGAATGGCTCGTTAATACGACCAATAGATGACAATCGCTTTAGCGCTATATTTCGTAAATTTAGGGTAGGAAAGCGAATTACAAAATAGCTAACAACCGATACAAAAGGAAGAAGAAAGAAAATGAAAAAAACGATTTTAGCCATACTGATCATCAGCATATTCGGCGCTATTGGCTGCCAGAATATTAACGGGCAAACAAAAAAACAACAGGCAAACCGCCCTAAAAGCAAACCGGCAACCGAGTGGAAAAAAGTGTTAACGCCAAACCAATACCATATTATGGTGGAGAGCGGCACCGAGCCGCCTTTTAAGAACGAATATTACGCTAACCACGAAAAAGGGGTTTACGTAAGCGCTGCTACAGGCGATGTACTATTCAGCTCGGCAGATAAGTATGAAAGCGGCACCGGCTGGCCAAGCTTTGTAAAAGCAGTGGATGCCGGCAAAATAGAAATTGTAACCGATAACAGCTACGGTATGAGCCGCGACGAGGTTATCGAAAAAAGTACCGGGCTGCACCTGGGCCATGTGTTTGACGACGGCCCTGCCGACCGCGGCGGCAAACGTTTCTGCATGAACTCGGGCGCATTAAAATTTATTAAAAAGTAACCGCCCTGCGCGCAGGCTGTATTGAAGGCCGTCCGCTGAAAACGGATGGCCTTACTTTTTGGCCGCTTTCGTAATTTAAGCCTATAGTAAGGTCAATCCAATCCGGGTTAACAGGGCGTATCATTTTTTCTTTTTGCGGGCGGGTAAAGGTGCTTACCTGTTTAAAACGCTCCATGGCCTGCTCCTCGGTATTTATCTCTTCAAAATAAACCAAACGGTTTAACTGCTGTGCGCTATCAAAAAAAAGCGTAGGCATTTCGCCATAAAATTTTAGCGTTTTTAACAGGTCTGAGCACATGCCTACATGTAAATTTTTCCTGTTCCTGTCGGTGATGATATAAACGAACCTCTTCATTTGATAAAAAAATTTGCCGGTTAAAAAATAATTACTAACTTTATGAGCATAAAATTACTAATAAATTTAGCAATTCCAAATTTTATGGCAAATATTTCACAAAATA
>CBFGNE010000088.1:0-9015 GCA_965649995.1 uncultured Mucilaginibacter sp. | reverse complement strand
CAAGGGGATTGACCATGTATGCGTTACCCGCAAACCCGGCAATGGCAATATCCTTTTTCAGGACCTGACGGAGAAGCATATTAAGGAGTACAAACTCATTATTAACACAACGCCCATTGGCACTTACCCAAATGTGGACGAATGCCCGCCCATACCTTATGAAGCCATCTCCAGCGACCACCTGTTGTTTGATTTGGTGTACAACCCGCCGCTTACCCTGTTTTTGAAAAAAGGCGATGAGCACCGGGCAACCACCAAAAATGGTTACGAAATGCTGGTACTGCAGGCAGAAAAAGCCTGGGAAATTTGGAACACAAACGATTAACCGCCTTGAAATACTTTGCCCTTTTTATACTTGTACTACTTATTGCTGCATGCGGCGGCACACCCGATTATTCGCCCAAACCGCGGGGGTATTTCCGCATTGTATATCCAAAAAAGGAATACCAGGCCTACACCGAAGGCTGCCCCTTTACTTTTGACTACCCCAAATACGGCAGGATAGAGCAGGATAGATCGCGCGAAGCTAAGCCCTGCTGGCAAAACATCCAGTTCGGCCAGTTTAACGCCACGCTGCATTTAAGTTATCAGCCGGTAACCTCCAAAAAAGAGTTTGACGAACTGGTGGAGGATGCGCACAAACTGAGTTTTAAGCATACCGTAAAGGCAACATCCATAGATGAAGGCATTATTGCCTACCCCGAAAAAAAGGTGTATGGCGTTTATTATACCATAGATGGCAATGCCGCTTCCTCGGCACAGTTTTTCCTTACAGACAGCACCAAACATTACCTGCGCGGGGCATTATATTTTAATTCGGAGCCACGCCTCGATTCGATACAGCCCGTTTTGAATTTTTTAAAGAAAGATGTGGATGTGATGATAAAAACGTTTAAGTGGAAGCCGTAGAGACGCAACATTTTGCGTCTCCCACCTGCATAGCACCAATGTGATCCGGCATTGCAAAGCCGCCTGTCCTGCGGGAGACACAAAATAGTGTGTCTCTACGGTGAAGAACGAAATGTATTTTTCGTCTCCCCTGGCAAAGGGTATACAGCCGCCCTCCAAAAAATCCTTAGCTTTGCGGCATGGCAAACGTTCAATCCTTTGTAAATAACCCTTACCAGGAAAACACCTATATTTTATTCGACGATAGTAAGGACTGCGTAATCATCGACCCGGGCATGTACACTGCTGCCGAGCAAAATATTGTGGTAAGTTTTATAAAAGAAAACGGGCTTAAACCGGTTTTGCTATTGAACACCCATTGCCATGTAGACCATGTGCTGGGCAACCGTTTTGTGTTTGACCAGTATGGGCTGAAGCCAAAGTTCCATAAAGGCGAGTCGGAAACGTTAGCGGCTGTTGTAGCTTATGCTCCCGCTATGGGTTTCAGGTACGATGCATCGCCATTGCCGGATGAGTTTTTGCCGGAAGAAGGCACCATCGCCTTTGGCAATACTACGTTGCAGCTGATATTTGCCCCCGGCCATTCGCCCGCCCATTTGTGTTTTTATGATAAGGATGCCAACATCCTTATCGGTGGCGATGTGCTGTTCCGCAATAGCATTGGCCGCACCGACCTGCCGGGCGGCGATTACGGTACCCTGGTAAAAGGCATTGAAGAAAAACTTTTTGCCCTGCCCGATGATTGTACAGTATACCCTGGGCATGGCCCCGAAACCACCATCGGCCACGAAAAACAATATAACCCCTACCTGTAAAATTGAACACCTCTATTTACATAGCCAAAAGGTACCTGTTCAGTAAAAAACAGACGCATGCCATCAATATCATTTCGGGCATATCTATGCTGGGTGTACTGGTGGGCAGTGCCGCGCTCATCATTATCCTTTCGGTGTTTAATGGTTTCGAAAAGGTGATCCTTTCGCTCTACAGCGATTTCACCCCCGAACTTAAAATAGAGCCCCGCCTGGGCAAAACCTTCGACCCCAATACCCCCTATTTAAAGCACCTGAGTAAAGACGGGCGCATATTCTCTTACACTTACGTTTTGCAGGAGAAAGTACTGATAAAATATGGCGAGAAACCTTTCATAGCCACCATAAAAGGCGTTAGCGACGATTTTTTGAAGAAGGCGGAGCTGGATAGCATTATCCAATACGGATCTTTTACCCTAAAGGATAGCGGGTTTCAGTTTGCGGTAATTGGCACCACCATCCAAAACAGCCTCGGCGTAAGTTTAAAGGACCAGTTTACGCCATTGCAGGTGTACTCGCCGCGCCGTACTTCCGGAAGTGCTACCAACCCGATGAACGATTTTATCTTCCGCACCATCACCCCCTCGGGCGTTTTTGGCATACAGCAGGAATTCGACGATGAAATGGTTACGCCGATAGAATTTACCCGTGGATTGCTGGATGAACCAAAAAATGTATCGTCGATAGAAATAAACTTTAAAAAAGGCACCGATATAGATAATGCGGAGGAAGAGGTACAGGAAAAAATAGGCGGTAACTATGTAGTAAAAAACCGCAAAGAGCAAAACACCGAGTTGTACAAAACCATCAATTACGAGCGCTGGTCGATATTTATGATTTTGGTGTTTGTGCTCATTATTGCCATATTCAACATTATTGGTTCGCTCACTATGCTGGTAATGGATAAACGCAAGGATATTGCCATTTTAACCAGCCTTGGCGCAGGCAAGCGGCTTATACAGGGTATCTTCTTTTTCGAGGGGATGATGATATCCGCCATAGGGTGCGTAACGGGTGTTATTATCGGTACAATAGTATGCCTACTTCAGCTCGAATTTAACTTTGTAAAGATGGGCGCAAAGATGTCGGTATTGGATGCGTACCCTGTTGCCTTTAAAGGCAGCGACTTTATATTGGTGTTTGTTACGGTTGCGGTAATAGCGGTTATCGCCTCCGGCATCAGTTCGAGGTTGAGCGTGCGGAGGCTGGATGATATTAAGCAGGACCTGTAGCGAGTGGCGGATTGAGAATGGTGACTGGTTCGTTTTGCGGCTAATATTTTAAGATTGGCAAAGAAATCGGTAGAATCAAAAAGTAATCAGTGAAATCAAAAAACAAAAAAATCAGTAAAATCAGCGGCCAAAATCATTAGCTTTATCTTTTTGCCTTGCAATACATAATAATTTAAACTCATTTGCCTACCGGGCGTTATTAATCATCATGGAATCAAAACGTCAGCAAAAATTTGCCGGGGTAATTCAACAGGACCTGGCCGCCATATTTCAACGCGAAGGCATGAACTACCTGCCTAATACTTTAGTAACTATTACCAAAGTACGCGTAACGCCCGATTTGGCCATCGCGCGCATATTCTTGAGTTTTTTTAATGGTACCGATAACCAGCACGCACTGGCTACCATAAAACTGCATGCATCAGAGATTCGGTATAAGCTTGGCGCCCGCATAAAGGACCAGGTTAGGGTAGTACCCCAACTGGAGTTTTTTGTTGACGATACCAGCGAATACGTAGAGCGCATGGATAAGATATTTGATAAGATAAGCAAGGAAGAGCGCCAGCCCGATACCACCGAAGAAAGTTAAACCCATGGGTGCTACAGAAAAATTAGCGGCATGCCTGGCAACCTATACAGGCACCATTGGCAAAGTTGTGGATTTTGATGCAGCTAAAGATAAACTATTAGCGCTAGATCTCACCTCTGCCAATACCGAACTTGGCCCGGATATGGTTGCCGATACCGAAGCCTTCAGCAATTATATCAATCAAAAACTTGCCCAAAACAATTGCCGTTACGCCATTGGCGGTTATATGGAGCACCGTACCATTTATGCCCGCAGTGCCCATTTCGATACTGCGGACGAACCCCGCCGTCTCCACTTAGGCGTTGATATTTGGGGCGATGCCGGCACACCGGTTTACGCGCCGCTGGCTGGCATTATCCACAGCTTTCAGGACAACGACAACTTTGGCGATTATGGGCCAACCATCATTCTGCAACATAATTTGGATGGCTTTAACCTCTATAGCCTGTACGGGCATCTGAGCCGGACAAGCCTTGCGGGATTAGCAGTGGGGCGACACATTGAGGCTAACCAACATATTGCCACGCTGGGTGATGCTACCGAAAACGGGCATTGGCCACCGCACCTCCACTTTCAGTTGATGCTGGATATAGCCGATGCCAAAGGCGATTATCCGGGTGTGGGTAAGTACTCAGAAAAAGAGCTGCTGCTGCAGAACATCCCCAACCCCGCACTGCTATTAAAGGCCTCCGGCTTATTGCTTTAATCCTTTTTTACCAGGTAATCGGCATCAATCGATCTGATGGAATAGTCACCGCCATCCGTACCAAAGCTTGCCTGTTTAATCTTAAAAGTTATGGTGTAGCCTTTTATGCTTTGTGTAAGCGCAAGCATGCTATCGGGTAGTATGCGCTCTCTATCGTTAGCCTTGCCCGGTTTATCCGTCACAAGCTGTTTTAAGTGTTTCAACACGTCAAAGTATGCAGTTTGCCCATCAATTTGCAGCGCATAGACGTTGTTGTTAACTATTTGTTTGAAACTTTGCGTATTGATGGTGTAGGTTGCGGTGTCCTCGTAGTTCATATTTTCCGCTATAATAAAATCATACCCTTTTACATCAAGTACTACCATATTCCTGATTTGGAATTTATAGGTTTTTGATTGCTCTGCAACGGTGTCTACAGTTGCATAATCGTCGTATTGCGAGAACTTATGCAGCCCGAGTTGCTTTTTTGCCCAATCGAGTTGTCGCCAACGCAACTCCCAGTCAGAAACGTCAAATGTAATGTTACCTGGGGTTTTACCAACGGCCAGCGAATCGTGTATTTTACCTAAATTTTCCTTGAAAAAAGGCTGCAGGGACGACAGCCCGTGTTTGTCGATGAGGTAATCTATGGTAGAAACCGCCCGTGTTGCATCTTCGGTTTTTATTTTATTGCTGTCTATCGGCATCAGCATATCTTTATCAAGTGCCTTATATTTTATAAATAAGCCTGTCAACACCCTTTGCTGCGAATGCATAGCCACCGTAAACGCGCTTTGCGGGCCGTAGGCCGATAGCAATATCAGCAGGGATAGAGATATGGGTATAATTTTAATGCTTTGCTTTTTGGCGATGAGGAAGTAAAGCGTAATAAACAGCAGCCAAATAGCAAGCGTTATCAAAAAATAGCGCATTTCGGTTATGCCATACCTGAAGATGCGTGTCCCGGCCGCAGCGAACAACAAGCCCAGCAGAGGGATGAGCAAAAAATAAAAGTAACGCGCATAGGTTTTGAGCCATTTATTCTCTTCGCGCTCGCGGATGGGGTAAACCAGCAGCAGCGAAAGGATGCCGAACACGGCGTAGCCCAATATCAGGTTTGATACCAGGCCCTTTGGCAACTCCCATTGCAGCAATATCTTTACCTCATAGGCCAGCAGTATAGCCACGTAAACCGTAGCCAGCGGTATCAGCACGTATTGGGTAAAAATTTTGAGGCCCTTGGGGTAACTATCGTCTGCATCCAGGCTTTCGAAGTCGCCAGGCACGCCGGCCAGGAAGAACAGGGTGCTGAAGATGCCTACTATCCAGGCAAAAAGTACTGCGAAGGTGTCCCACTCGAATTTGAAACTGAACAGGAAATTCATGGCGCCAATTGCCGCTGCGAGCCCGCCGTACAGTACGATGCCGTATAATACGGCGGTTAAAAACCGTAAGAAAAGCGTTTTATTGAACTGCCAGAAAGCATTGATGTGGCCCTTATCCGTAAAAGCCGCAAAGGCCACCAGCAAGTGGAACGAAAGGCACAGCAGCGCGAAACGGATATAATCTGACTCGTGCTCGCCGGGATTGATGATAACGATGAACAGGCATGCCGCGGTTGCAGTTGCTATGCGGATGAGCAGTTTCTTGCTGCCGGCAATGCCCTTGCTTTCGGTAAACAGCGTAGCCGAAAGGCTGAGCAGCAAACCCAGGTTGGCCACCAAAATAGCGCGGAGGCTCCAGTTCTCCTGTATGCGGCTGGTGTAGGTAAGCTCTATTTTGATGGTTGCCGCTACGGTGCCGGCCAGCGCGAATATCGATTCGAAGGGGAATCGCTCCACGGTTAGGCCTACGCTTTGGAACAAGTTTTTTACCGATGGGAATTTCATTGGGGAACGGGTTTTGGTTAGGGCAATGTAACAAATAATAGATAAACAATAAGTGTATTGCGCGGCTGATTGCATTTTCCACATTTTGATTATATTTGCCATCGCAAAAACTTCATTTTAAATAATAATGAGAGAAATACAATTCAGGGAAGCGCTTAGGGAAGCCATGCAGGAAGAAATGCGCAAGGACGAAAACATTTACCTAATGGGCGAAGAGGTTGCCGAATATAACGGTGCCTACAAAGTAAGCCAGGGTATGTTGGACGAGTTTGGCGCAAAACGCGTAATAGATACACCTATCTCTGAATTGGGTTTTGCCGGTATAGGCATAGGCTCGGCCATGAATGGTTTAAAGCCTATTATCGAATTCATGACTTTCAACTTCTCGCTGGTTGCTATCGACCAGATCATCAACGGCGCTGCCAAGATCATGAGCATGAGCGGTGGCCAGTTCTCGGTGCCTATCGTATTCCGTGGCCCAACAGGCAACGCGGGTATGCTAAGCTCTCAGCATAGCCAGTGTTTCGAAAACTGGTATGCAAACTGCCCGGGCTTAAAGGTGGTGGTACCATCAAACCCTGCAGATGCAAAAGGCTTATTAAAATCATGTATCATCGACCCGGACCCGTGTATTTTCATGGAATCGGAATTGATGTACGGTGATAAAGGCGAAGTACCCGAAGAAACATATTATATACCAATTGGTAAAGCTGCTGTAACTAAAGAAGGCAGCGATGTTACCCTGGTTGGTTTCGGCAAGATCATGAAAGTGGTTAACGCTGCTGCCGCCGAATTAGAAAAAGAAGGCATCCACGCCGAGGTTATCGATTTGCGTACCGTGCGCCCTATCGATTACCCTTGCATCATCGAATCGGTTAAGAAAACAAACCGTTTGGTAATTGTAGAAGAAAGCTGGCCATTAGGTTCTATCGCAACCGAAATAGCATTTAAAGTGCAAAAAGATGCATTTGATTATTTAGATGCACCTATCCTGCGCATTATGGGCGGCGATGTACCATTGCCTTACGCACCAACCCTGATACAGGAATACCTGCCAAACCCGGAGCGCGTAATTAAAGCGGTTAAAGAAGTAATGTACGTTGCAAAATAGTTTGTAACGTTTCAAATATTTGAAACGCCTCTCGACATCCTGTCGCGGGGCGTTTTGTTTTCGTCCAAGTCATTGCTGCGGGGCACGAAGACAACCGACCAAAGGGAGCTCATTAATACCTTAAAGAAAAATCAAAATATTAATAATCTCTGAGCTTTGCATATTCGATTGCAAGGCGGCCCGTCCTATGTAGAGATTGCTTCGTACCTCGCAAGGACGTTCTTCTACTACAGGCGCTCCCTACTCCTTCACCTCATAACTAAACTTTGCTGCCCCTGCAGTGCCAACGTTATTAATGCCTTCGATAATTATTTGGTATTGCCCAACACCGTCGGCATTGTAAAAGTCGAAGGAAGCGTTACCATTTTTATCGGGGCTTATTTCCGCCAGCCAGTGGATGGTGCTGCGCAGGTCGGGCCGGGTGTGGTTGTTTACAAAATCATAGCGCGGCGCATAAAATTCACGCGCTTTATAAAAGCCGTTAATAGTTATAGGAAGTATACCACGCGATTGAATATCCTTTGGATCGCGGCCCACACCCTGTTTGGTTGTGATCACTATTACTCCGTTGCCGCCGCTCATCCCGTAAATGGCTGCGCTGGCATATTTAAGCACCTCTGTTGTTTCTACATCATCGGGGTTAATATCGTTTATCCCAACCGGTTTGCCGGGAAGCGGAGCGCGTTGAACGCCATCAACTACCACTAACATTGGGCCACTTCCAATCTGCATTTTAGGAACACCGCCATCAGGCTGATCTGCGGCTGCAAAATATACCCCTCCAATACGCCCAGTAAGAGTGAGTGCCAAAAAGCCGGAATGCAGGTCTTCCCCTTTTATCAAAACATCTGCGTTTCCGGCACCTGCCAGGCTTTGCGTACGGTAAGCTGCTTTTTTTACCGACCGGATAACCACCTCTTTTAATTGCTTGCCCGGCCCGTTATATTTAAGGTAATCATTGTGCCGGTTTTTGCTGTTTTGCAGGTATGCCTGTATAATTCCAGCAGAAGAAGTATCGGTTCCTGCAAAGTATTGAACAGGATCAACCGGGGGCGTCAATTCGCGTTTATACATTAGCTGCGTATTGTTTTTTCCCTTAGCATTTACAGCGTTCAGCACAAAACGTGTACTATCAAAAAACACCAGGTTGCTAAAATTGAAAGTGCCCGATTTATCGGTTTTTTCGCTCAGCAAATTCCCGCCGGCTTGTGGGATAAGCGTAATCACCCCGTTATCAATGGGCTTACCCCACAATGATTTAGCCGTACCTGCTATACTTAAATTCTTTTCGGCCGCAATGGTTGGCGGCGGTACATCATTGTTGGCCAGTGCCTTCCAGGTAAAGCGGCGGTAGCCATGTGTAAGCATCACCAGGTCAAGCTCCGCCCGTTTTTTAGCATCCGGCTTGTTAAAATAATAACCGGGCTCTTCTATATTGCCTTTTAAGCAAGAGGTAAGCAACAGGTAGGTGAGTATGTTCTCTTCCTTATCTTCATCTACCAATACTTTGCTTCTATCGATAACTGCTACCGAAAAATGGGCGGGGAGGGCTTCAAAACCGGTATCGTCTACATGAAAGCTCACCTTAACTTTTTCACGCTGCCTGTACACCTTTTTATCGGTGCTTAGGCTCAGGTCCAGCTTATCATCTTTATTTATAAACACCAGCCGTTCGCAAAGCGGCTCGCCTTTGGCGGATAGCAACGTTATTTGGGTGATACCCGAGTGCAGCCCCGATTTTTGGATATCGAAACGCATATCTGTCCCGTCCATCACATCAGAAACCGT
>CBFGNE010000087.1:0-9040 GCA_965649995.1 uncultured Mucilaginibacter sp. | reverse complement strand
TTACCAGCCACAGGCCGGTTAGGCAAACCATTTTTTGTTTGTTATCGTCAATTATCTCCTGGTCGAAATTAGTTTGTGGCAACCTCTGGATACATAGCTTAAGGCATGCCATCCGCGAGCGCATTTCGGCACTGGTCAACTCCCGCAATACCGACATATCCATACGACCGTTTAACGCGTTTTGAATATAATCTGCGCAGGCCAAATCGGTAAAATTCACAAAAACATTGTTGTATAAGCGCTCTAAAAACGGGCCCTGCTCTCCGTCCCAGCCGGTGCTTTCAAAAAGGTGAAGTTCTTTGCACGCGGGCGAATCTTTATGCAAACCTATCTCCTTATCCATTAATGGCACGGCAGTTGGGTTGCGGTAATCTGTATCCAGCGAACCCTGGTACGTACGGGCTGCATCGGGCGAAGCAGCTGGCCACATGCCGTTCATGGCGGCACACAGTTTCATATCTTCTGCAAATGGCGACCCCAACCCCCGGGTGCTTAAATAGCTATCCGCTTTGGTGTAGCTACCATCGGGCTTTCTGGTATCGTTGGCATAAGTGATATCCCAACCCGGCGCAAATACGCCCGAACACACATCGGGCAGAAAACTTGTTGCACGGTAGTCGCGCCGGCTTGTTTCGCCGTAATTTGCACCCGAAATAACTTTTATGTTTTTAGTTTCCGAAAAAACAGCGGTAAAAGTATCGCCATGGGCATCAAAAGCTTGTTTTTGAGTAACCGGGTTTTGCATGGTTTGATTTGGCCGCGTGCGTTCGGCACAGAAACTGTATAGCCCGCCTTCGAAGAAATTGGTGGTATTATCCTCAAAATCAAAGCCAGCCAAATCGTAATTATCAACCAGCGGGAAAAAATCCGGCGCCGTAATAATTGAAAACGCGGGCAGGCAATTATGCAGGATATGCTCCGGCAGTAACTTACTGCTCCAGTTTTTGGTATCAACGGTTACGCAGCCGTCGCAAATGCTATCTTCAAACAAAGCAGCTAAATAATTGCCCCGCGGGTTGCGTTCCAAATGGATAAAGCCGGGCATAGCGCCATCTTTTTTAAACTTTGCATTTACAAACATAGGGGTGTTGCGCGGCACATCGTATGGGTTTTCTTCGCGGTATACTTGTTTATCCAAATCATCAAACACCAGCACTTCCTCGTTACCAACATAAGCCGTATTCTTGGCGGCGAAATAGGTATTATCCTGCTTTTTAACCGTGTAATAAGCCTGCCTGCCATTTTGCTTTGCCCAGCGCACCAAGCCACCCGGAACGGATTTAATAAGTACAGAAGAACCTGTGCCGACGCATTTTGCCAGATTTGCAGAATTTCGTGAATCTACCCTGAACGGTGGTTTATTAATGTCAAACAGGTGTTTGCCGGCAGCATCAATCGGGTTATTAAAATGATCAGCGAAGGTTTTTACAAGGATGCCCAATTTCTCATTTACGTGGTATTCGCTAAAATTTAATTCTTTGGTATCCAATAGAGTATCTCCATTGAATACTTTACGAACGGGTTGCAAAAAAGTGCGCTTTACATCTTCGCCATCCCTTGCCTTTCCCATTAAAGTAATGCCGGTTTCGCCGGTAACCTTTTTCGCCAGAAACAAGCCGAAGCGTGCCGGCGTCACGGCTATGTTTTTCACTTTAGCTGGATCGGCGGGTTTATTGGTATAACAGCGGTTAATTGTATCGTAATTCATTTCGCAATCGCCAATGCGGGATATACCTGTGCGCGAGAATACCATATCGGCGTGCAGGTGGTGCGGCGTTTTATAAGCGGGGCGGTATTCATAAGCAAATACAGCCAGCACCATGTCCTTCATTTCATCGGCGGTAAAAACCCGGAGGCCGTAAATGATGTCCTCAAGCGAATCGATATTTTCTACAGATGGGTATTTGCCACCAGCCAGGACCGGGCGCACGCGCGGGCTTGCAAGGGCGTGATAGAGCAGGCTGCCTGCGGGGTAACCGGGCTCTATTAGCTTCTCGCCAACAAAATCCTCGAAGCCTTTTGCTTTAGCAAACGTTTGGTTTTTGGTATAGCTGGCAATATCGGTATCGGCAGGGTTTATTTTTAACGCCAGGGTTTTGTTGAGGTAATCAATCCATCCATTATCCTGCATCCATTTTAGCAGCGTTTTAAATTTTACCGCTGCATCTTCGGTGAGTTGAGCCATGTTACCGTCCTCAAAGCTGATACCCTTTAAAGTGCTTGCCGGCGAAGCAAGTACATTAAATGAGGAAAGTTCGCTCAATAAAAAGGTGGTTAAAGCGGTTTTTGTGATAAAGTCCCTGCGTTTCATAATTGGGTAAGGTTAACAGTATGGGTGCAATAAATGTAGTTAAAAAGAACATTAATTGATGAGCAAGTAAGGTAAAATCAACAAAAGCCCAAAGGGTGTAAACGGCTGTTTTACAAGGTGTTTTTTAGCTGCATCGCTACCCGCTGCCCATTAAGTTAAAAGCAATACAAATGCAAGTAAAATATTAATACATAATCATTTTAAATTATTATAAATACCTGATAAGTATATAGTTAAAACACTATAGTATGTAAATTTACTGCATGGATAATTTTATGGCCGCGCGCTCGCAGATGGCATTGTCCCTCGGGTTTCACATTATATTTTCGTGCATTGGTATGGTGATGCCCTTTTTCATGGCGGTATCGCACTTTATGTACCTTAAAACCAATAACCCGGTTTACCAGAATGTAACCAAGGCCTGGAGCAAAGGCGTAGCTATTTTTTTTGCTACAGGTGCAGTGTCGGGAACGGTATTATCCTTTGAATTGGGGTTGCTTTGGCCAACTTTTATGAAACATGCAGGGCCGATATTCGGCATGCCGTTCTCATTAGAAGGCACAGCTTTCTTTATAGAGGCCATTGCTTTAGGCTTCTTTCTTTACGGATGGGGCAGGTTTAATAAATGGTTCCATTGGTTTACCGGCGTGGTGGTAGGCATCAGCGGTTTGGCATCGGGCATCCTGGTTGTTGCGGCCAACGCCTGGATGAACAGCCCTGCCGGCTTCGACCTGGTGAACGGAAAATATACCAATATCGACCCGATAAAAGCGATGTTTAACCCGGCATGGTTCTCGCAGGCGTTGCATATGTCCGTAGCGGCATTTGCAGCCACAGGGTTCGCGGTGGCAGGTGTGCATGCCTTGATGATAGTGCGGAAACGCAATGTAGATTTCCACATGCGCTCATTTCGTATTGCAGCCATATTTGGCGTGGTGGCGGCGATTTTACAACCGCTTAGCGGGGATATCTCCGCCAAGATGGTAGCCAAACGGCAGCCAGCAAAACTGGCCGCCATGGAAGCCCATTTTAAAACTGAGCCGTATTCACCGTTAATTATTGGTGGTATACCTGATATAAAAAATAAGAAAGTTGACTATGCCATCGAATTGCCCGGCATGCTTAGTTTTATGGTTTACGATGATTTTAAAACACCGGTTAAAGGGCTCGACCAAATCCCCCTTGCCGATCAACCTCCTATTGCTATAACCCATTACGCCTTTCAATTGATGGTAGGTTTGGGCATGGCAATGATGGCGTTGGGGTTTATTTACCTTATTGCGCTTGCAAAAAAGAAAAGCTGGTTTACTAAAAACTGGTTTTTAAAACTGTTTATTGCCGCTACGCCGCTTGGCTTCATCGCTGTAGAGGCTGGCTGGACGGTTACCGAAGTTGGCCGCCAACCCTGGATAATACAAAGCGTTATGCGTACTGCCGATGCGGTTACGCCTATGCCGGGTATCAGTTATTCGTTTTACTTGTTTACTGCTGTGTATTTCACGTTAAGCATCGCGGTTCCATTTTTGCTTTACCGACAGATTAAAATGGTGCCGGTGCTTTACGACAAGGTTGAACCTGTTACACATTAAAATGCTAAGCTTATGATGATTTACGTGGTAATGGGTTTTTTGTGGCTGGCACTGCTACTTTATTTGGTAATGGGCGGTGCCGATTTTGGTGCAGGCATCATTGAGATGTTTACTTCTAACATCAATAAATCGCGCACCCGCAGGATCATGTACAACGCCATTGGCCCTATTTGGGAGGCAAACCATATGTGGCTGATCATTGCCATAGTGATACTTTTTGTGGGCTTCCCATTGATATATACCACTATGAGCACCTACCTGCATATCCCACTGGTCATCATGCTAATGGGTATTATTGCGCGGGGAACGGCACTCACGTTTCGTAACTACGATGCGGTGACCGACAATATGCAACGGGTTTATAATAAGATATTTGTTTATTCCAGCTTTATTACGCCTCTTTTCCTGGGTATCATTGCCGGCAGTGCAGTAAGTGGCCGTATTGACACTCAGGCAACGGATTTTTTATCTGCTTACGTTTACAGTTGGCTTAATTTATTTTCGGTGGCTATCGGCTTTTTTACGGTGGCACTTTGCGGTTTTTTGGCGGCCATTTATTTGATTGGCGAAGCAGGTGATGAAGTTGAAGCGAAGCGATTTATCCGTAAAGCCCGTTTTATGAACATTGCCACCGTGTTGGCCGGAGGCTTGGTGTTTATTGCCTCTGTTGAAGAAAAGATACCCTTGGTACAATGGGTGTTTGGCAATATTGTTGGTGTTTTAGCGGTAAGCTTTGCCAGTATTTCCTTAATTTCAATGTGGTATTTGATTGCAAAGGGTAGGCGTTTTATCATCCGCGTGCTTGCAGGCTTCCAAATGACGATGATACTGCTAACCACCACTTTCAAACATTACCCTAATATCGTTATCCTGAAAAATGGTAGTTACCTTTCTCTATTAGCCGACCACGGCGGAGACAAAGCAATTGAGGGTTTAGGCATTGCGCTACTGGTTGGCAGTTTGTTTATTTTACCCGCATTGGGCTATTTGGTCTATAGCTTTCAGCGCAAGGATAAAGGAAATGTTGTGGAACATTGAAGGAATTTCATTAACCATCACGGTGCCGATAACAAACCCAACAAATCTGTTTTGGTAAGTGATTGAAAAATAGTATCCGACGATATCAGCTTTCCTGCCAATTCTTGCTTGCTTTCCTGCAATACAATTATCTTTTCTTCGATGGTATCCGGGCATATCAACCTTACGGCTACCACGTTCCTGGTTTGTCCGATGCGATACACCCTATCAATGGCTTGATTTTCGATAGCCGGGTTCCACCACGGGTCGACAAGGTAAACGTAATCGGCAGCGGTTAAATTCAACCCGGTACCGCCGGCTTTAAGGCTTACTAAGAATACCCGCGTACTAATATTATTCTGAAAGTCATTCACTACTTCTTCGCGTTTTCGGGTTGCGCCTGTTAAGTAGGCGAAGCCGATATGGCGCTTAACAAGTTCCTTTTTTATCAGATCCAGCATCCCCACAAACTGGGAGAAAACCAATATCTTATGATTGGGCGATTTGCTTTCTATCTCCGTTATCAGCGCGTCAATTTTAGAAGATTGGTTGCCCGGAACGCGCACACCATCAAGCAATTGCGGAGAATCGCATATTTGGCGCAACTTCGTTAACCCCTTGATTACGTGCATCGAACGTTTAGGTAAATCTTCCTGGGTGGTGGCCGATATATATTCCCTAAACTCACGTTCGTAAGCTAAGTAAATGCCGCGCTGCTCCTCTTCCATGGGGCAATGCAGTACCATTTCAGTTTTTTCGGGCAGTTCGGGGGCTACCTCCTGTTTGGTGCGGCGCAGGATGAAAGGGCTTATCTTGCTATGCAATTCCTGTGCGCGTTTTCTTACTTTAAACTGATCGATAGGTACCGCGTAAATCTCTTTAAAATATTGGAGCGTGCCCAACAGCCCAGGGCAAGCAAAGGACAACTGCCCATAAAGGTCGAAGCTGTTGTTCTCTATCGGTGTGCCTGTTATGGCTATCCTGTTACGTGCCTTTAGCAGCTTTACCGCCTTATAACGCTGAGAAGTTGGATTCTTAATATTCTGTGATTCATCCAAAAACACGTAGTTGAAGGCGTAATCTTTCAGGAAATTAACATCATAAAGGATTGTGCCATATGATGTTACCACCAACTCATAATTATCAAAACCGGCTATACTTTTCGCTCTTTCCGCCCCATATATGGTATGGATTTTTAGCGATGGCGCAAATTTGGCCACCTCTGCTTGCCAGTTGAATATCAGGGAGGTAGGTACTACCAGCAGGTTTGTATTATGGGCCACTTTTGTCCTTTGCGAAAGGATAAACGCTAATATTTGGATAGTTTTGCCCAACCCCATGTCGTCAGCCAGACAACCTCCGAAGTTGAAATCATCCAGGAAATTGAGCCAGTTTAAACCTTGTTTCTGATAAGGACGCAAGGTAGTAAGCAGTGCCAAAGGCACTTCCACTTGCTGTATCGATTCGAAGTTTTCAAACTTGCGGCGGAAATCCCTTATCTCCAGCTTTACCTGCTCGTCAAGCATCTGTTTTTCAAACAGTTGCGCTATGGTTTCGTAGTTTGTTTTTGGGATACGGAGTTCATCTTCCCATATCGCGCCGACTTTAAAGTAGGCATCAAATTTTTCCAGCCATGCTTCGGGGAGGATACCCATAGTGCCATCGTCAAGCTGTACAAACTTGGTTTTGTTGCGGATAGCTTTATGCAGATGCTTAAGCGATGCCTGCCGTTTGCCAAATTTAGCAACAATATGTGCGTTGAACCAGTTGAGTCCGCTTAATATTTTAATGGTAATATTTACCTTATTGGGATTTAACTTATTGCCACTGAGTTCGTTAAAACCCAATATGGTAATACCCGCCTTGTTCCATTCTTCGAAGGCATCTAAAAACCAATTTTCATCCAAAAAACGTTTTTTTTGCAGGTAGAAGTATTGGATCTCATCGCCCGTTTGTTCCTCAAAGTAAGGGTGTTGCCGTATAATGAGGTTATTGAAATGCTTTTCGGCAGCGTCATTCCGCTGCACCAAAAACTCTTTTCCTTTTCCGTCCGGGGCGTATATCTGCGTGTCTTTACGGATGGGTATCTCCGCGTCGCCGTAACGCATTACAGGTACTATCATCACGTGCTGCCCAAAATCCGACAGGTATATGATCATCTCATTTTTATCGAAATGGTGTTTCTTTAATTGCGCCGGCGTAGCCTTCAGGATGTAAGCGTAATTCACTACCATACTCTCTTCCAGCTTGTTAAGTATCCGGTTACGGAACTCGTTAAATTGCGATTGGTGTATCAGTAAGTTCTCGCCGCCCGATTTAAACAGGTTTATAGCCCCCATCATTTGCAGATCTTTCACCAGGTAAAGCGTTTTATCCAACCTGATAAAATACCCAAAAACGGTTTCCAATGTACCTGGCGGATACCGCTCCTCGCCCAAGTGCAGTTCGCCAGATACTTCGTAGAAGTCGCCTTTTTCGTCAACTGTAAGTTGCAGCCCTTTACTGATATTCCGCAGGGTAATGGGTTGCAAAGCATTAGCTGATACTTTTTCAGAAACCTCATTATCAAGAAGATAACACTCAAGATTTAGAGGGTTTTTTACGATAGCCTTCAATCCATCGCGGTTGGATTGGCTTATTTTTGCGTCAATATTTTGCTGGAAACGGGATACCGCGGTATAGAATTTTAGCTCCAGCGGGTCGTTGGTATCCATCACCAGTTGCAGGGGCGCAAGGGGTGTTAACGGATTTTTAATACGTCCATCCTTAGCTATGGCAGCATCGTATATTTCTACAATAAGGTGCTTGTAAAACCGGTGTTGCTTAAGCACCAAAACCCTTTTAACGCCCTCACTATCAGTTGTTTTTAAAGGCAAAGCTGGTTCCGTGCTTAGCATCAAAGCTTGTTCCAGACTGCTAAGGCTGGTATTGGTAACCGCCAACAGCGACTTATTCTTAGCTTTGATAATTAGGCGATTATCCTTAAATTCAATGTCAAAATACGCATCCTGGTCAGCCTCATGAGCCAGCCCATAATCTACTGCAAATTTCCGTAATTTACTATACCTCAGTTGTTTATCAAAAAACACAAGGTAGTTTTCATTACCTATAATTTGTAGCAATGCCGAGGATTGGTGGCTGCAAAGTTTGGTTTTTGGCTGGGCGCAACCGCAATAAAGCATTACGCAATCCGGGTGTTGAATAACCTGTACATCAACAACTTGCAGGTTGTCCCGGCTGGTAAATTTAGCTTTATTTATGCCGAATTCTACCGGGTTTAACGCCTCTGTCCCCAACTCTTCATAGGCAGATACAGGCGAATGCTGCGCTATGGCAACGGCATTCAGCTCTGCGATGCTTTTATCTTTTAAGGTATAGATCCCGTGGTTTTTGGGGCCATCGGTTGGGGTAAAAGCAGTCTCCATTGGTGCCTGCAAATTACAATAATTAGGCCACAACCGCCCGGAATTGCAAAAAACACCGTAGAAAATCGGAGGTTTTTCGGTGTTTTTCTTTGAAAATCGGAGTGTTTTCGGGTGTTTTTTGGTGACTTTCTGCGCTAATTTTTTCAGTCATTTTCAAAACGTGTTTTTTGAGAAAGCGATACGCAAAATGGGCCAATCAAAAATTTGGAATGCGAAACTTGCGGCCCGGAAATAAAAAAAAGAGGCGCAAAATTTTGCGCCTCTCCGGTTGGTTTTTCTTTGAATTATTTTTGCATCACCATTACCCCATTCATCAAAATGGTACTGCCTTTTTCGGCAACGATGTTGTATACGTTTTGTACGCCGCCGGCCTGCTCGGTTTTTTGCAGCACCGTGTAGGCTTCGTACTTACCGGTCTTATCATTCAGGCAAAGTACCTGTTGGCCGGTGGAGATCTCCCCTATTTTCACATTACCTTCTTTGGTCAGCATCGGGTGGTTTGGGGTTGCTTGCAGCACCTTCGCCAGCAGGCTTACATTGGTACCCGTAGCCGTTTTGCTTTCCAGTGCCGATACCAGCACCAACTGGGTAAGCGCGTAGTTTTTGGCAGCATGTACGGTTAATTCTTTCACCCTGGTGGCGGTGGATTTTTTTGTAAGCGGGTCGATGGTGATCACCTCGTCGCCGCTTTTTACATT
>CBFGNE010000086.1:0-9069 GCA_965649995.1 uncultured Mucilaginibacter sp. | reverse complement strand
GCAAAACCCAAATGCGCGGATTACTGTAAACGGTATTCCGGTTGATTACAATGGCACAATGCCCACCATTCCATTGGCATTGGGTGCCAATACCATATCTACAGTAGTAACCTCGCAGGATGGTACCAAAGTGCGTACCTACAAAATTGTGGTAACCCGCCTGTCAAACAATACCAACCTTGCCGGCCTTACGCTTAGCAGCGGCACTTTATCGCCAGCATTTATAGCGGGCACAAGATCGTATACCGCAGATGTAAGCAACGCTACCTCATCTATAACGGTAACGCCTGTGGCCGCTAACCCACACGCCACAATGGAGGTAAATAACACAGTAGTGCCTTACGGCGGAACATCGGCTCCTGTATCACTTTCGGTAGGTAGCAATCTGATATATATTAACGTTACCGCACAAGATCATTCTAAAACCATCACTTACGCTGTAACCGTGAATCGGGCACCCGCTACTTTTGCCTTTACAGAGCGTCGCACGCAAGATATCGGCCCCGAAAACAAGCCCGGCAATACCGAAAATCCATCTAAGCCTATTGCAAGGCAGGCGATAGCCAACAAGAGCAATAAGATCATCGTAAACCAGTTGTCGGACAATGCTAATCTTACAAATCTTACGATTAACCCCGGCCATTTGTCTCCCGCTTTTGCGGCAGGCACATTAAATTACGAGGCATGGTTAACCCATGCAACTACATCTGTTGATATCACTGCAACCCGCGCTAACCCGAATGCCACCATAAGTGTGCATGGCACAACGCTGCCCCAGGGAACATCTACGTTTAACCAGCCGCTTAACCTGGGCACCAATGTTATCGAGATCGTAGTGAAATCTCAGGATGGATCGAAAAGCAATACTTATGTGCTTTTCATTACCCGGCCATCCGATAACTCAAACCTCCGGAATCTTTCTATAACCAGCGGCCCATTGTCGCCTGCTTTTGCCATCAACACCCTGAATTATACAGCTTCGGTACCTGCCGACACAACATCTATAAGGGTACGGCCTTTTGCCCAGAATTCAAATGCGCCCATCACTGTAAACGGCACCCCGGTTTACTCTAACAACTTTTCGCCACCTATACCTTTAGCGTTAGGCCATAATACCATATCAGTCGTGGTAACCTCGCAAGACAGCAGCAAGGTGCGTACCTATAAAATTGTAGTTACCCGGCTGTCAAACAATACCAACCTTGCCAGCCTTACGCTCAGCAGCGGCACTTTGTCGCCCGCGTTTGCCGCCGGCACCAGATCGTACACCACTTTTGTAGGCAACGCTACTTCTTCTATAACTGTAACGCCTGTGGCTGCTAACCCGCACGCTAAAGTGGAGGTTAATAACGTAGTAGTGCCTTACGGCGGAACATCGGCTCCTGTACCCCTTTCGGTTGGTAGCAATCTGATATATATTAATGTTACCGCACAAGATCTTTCTAAAACAATCACCTACGCCATTACCATTACCAGGGCGCCCGCTTCATTTGCCCTGCGCACGCCGCAAATAGCACCCGATTTAGCAGCCCCAAACAGCAAATTGAGCATTGCCGGCACGCTGCAGCAGCCGATAGTAAGGCAAGCCGTATCGCCAAACGGGGATGGCATTAACGATATTTTACTGATAGATGGTGTAGAAAGCTTTGCCGATAACACCCTGAAAATTATGAACCGCGACGGCAACCTCGTGTTCGAAAAAGCAAAATACGATAATCTTTCTAATGGCTTCGACGGGCACTCGGGCATTAATGGCAAGCAATTGCCGCCAGGTACCTACTTCTATTCATTAGAATACGCTTCGGGGGATGGAAAAGCGAAGCACAAAACCGGCTTTTTCGTATTGAAATATTAAGCAAGGCCGGATAATCGAACAGGAAAGCGATGGGCAATTAACCCATCGCTTTTTTTGTGAAGGTGCAGCCCTATTTAGCATAAAAATAACACTCCAAATCAGCAGGTTATGTTAAAAAGTTTTAACTTGGAGTAAAACATACTACCCTATGAACCTAATCCTTATCAAGACAGCCTATATGGCTGCCGTGAAAAAAAACCGAATCGATTTTACAAGAATTGCGTTAATTATTATTGGTATTTGCCTCTTTACGGGTTTTACGGGAGCAAACGCTGCGGGAACAAAAAAAGTCGAGAAAGCTTCATTTATTTCTACCAATGCCCGGCTCGCAAATTTAACCGTAAGTGCAGGCACGCTGTCGCCTTCGTTTAGCGCGCTGCAGCCGACTTATACCGATACAATAGGTAACGCCATTACTTCTGTTACAGTTACCGCTACCAAAGAACAAAGTGGTGCCGCTATAACAATAAACGGGATTAGCGTGGCCTCCGGTACAGCATCGGCAAGTTTGCCAATGGCTGTTGGAGACAATACCATTACTATTATTGCAACTGCGGAAGACGGCACAACCAAAAAAACTTATACGGTAACAGTACGCCGTTTAAACAATAACACCTCGCTCGACATCGTAGGTTTTTCTCTTATTGGTATATACGGTACCGTTTCACCTGATTTTTCTAATAGCGTTAACGATTATACAATTGCTAATAACCTCTACCCTGCTGATGGAATGGTTAGGGTGGTAATTCATAAAACCAACGATAATCCAAACGTTTCTATAACAATACCCCAGGCTACTGTAAGATACCCTGAAAGCAACGGATTTTTGGTTGCTGATATACCGATACATGAAGGTACTAACGTTATCGCTATGGTAATAACGGCAGAAGACCGGGTTACTACTAAAACGTTGCATTATACCATATATCAGAATTACAATAATGCCGACTTATCCAAACTTGCGTATGATTCAAATTCAAATTTTTCTATACCCTCAATTTCAGCAGGTGCTACCAGTTACCTTGCGCTAACATCACCCGGCGTAAACAGCATTTATTTGGGGCCTAAAACTGCAGACCCGCAAGCGTCTGTAAAAATAAACGGTGTTGCCGTTAGCAACGGGCAAAAAACAGTGAATTACCCTGTAATTACTGGCGGTCCTACTGCAACCGTTGTAGTAACGGCGCGCGATGGCGTGACAACTAAAACATATATTGTAAATGCGCGACAAAAACGACCTGCGCTTTTGGCAGGTATCACCTTCAGCGCAGGCCGCCTATCGCCGGCGTTTTCTACCGGGAGTACACAACAGTCGTATAAACTATATATCAGGAATACCGTAAACAACTTTCAGGTTAACGTTACCTCAAAAGATACATCAGCTTTGATTGAAGATTTTGATCGCCATATCTCCAATACCGGCAGCATTACTTATAACCTTAATGGCCCTACAATGTTAAAATTTCGGGTGTCAACGGTGGATGAGGCAAAAGACTATACCATTGAAGTAATACGCGAATCAACTAATGCCAACCTGGCGGATATAAGTTCTCGCGAATTGTCGCCGGCTTTCTCTCCCGAGGTAACAGATTACCGGCTTACCGTTTACCAAGCTTCTACCTCATATTATATAACTCCAGCTGACTTTACTGCCACTATTAAAATAAAGCTTAATGGTGCGGCGATGTCTTATAACGGCTACAGCAGCCTAAATTACTTTTATTTTAACATAGGCGAAAACACAATAAACATAACGGTTACCGCCCAGGATACCACAGTAAAACGTGTTTATACCATAGTGGTTAAAAGAGAGCCCGATAAAGCGGAGTTGTACTCCATTTATACCAGTGTAGGTGCATTAAGCCCCTATTTTAACGCGACAACAGGCAATTACCAGGTTAACGTTGCCGGTACTACATCTTCTATTAAAATAAAACCTTATCCCAGCGACCATTACCCTAACGCAACAGCTAAAGTGAACGGCGTATCGGTTGCACTGGGCGCCTATTCGGCAGCTATACCGTTAAATCTCGGCAACAATCAGATACTGGTTGTTGTTACCTCGGCAGACCTGTCAAAAACTTTCACTGATACACTCAATGTAACCCGGCAATCCAACGATACAAATCTTGCGGGGTTGAGCATCAGTCCCGGCCATCTATCGCCCGCTTTTGTGCCGGGTACATTCAATTACGAAGCCTTTTTAACCAATGCCACGATATCCGTTAATATTACGGCAACCCGTGCCAACGCGAATCAAAAAATAACGGTGCACGGTGTGGTACTGCCTGCCGGCACAAGCACTTTTAATGAGCCCTTAACCCTAGGCACCAATGTTGTTGAAATAGTGGTAGCATCGCAGGATGGATCAAAAAGCAATACTTACGTGCTTTTCATTACCCGGCCATCCAATAATTCAAATCTGCGCAACCTGTCGGTAACCGACGCTTCCTTGTCGCCGGCATTTTCCATTAATACCCTCAATTACACGGCTTCGGTACCACACGATTACAGATCCATCAAGGTAAGGCCTTATGCAGAAAATTCCAATGCGCCCATCACTGTAAACGGTATACCGGTATACTCTAATAATTTTTCGCCGCCCATACCTTTAGAGTTAGGTCCAAATACCATATCCGTTGTAGTAACCTCGCAGGACAGCAGCAAAGTTCGCACTTACAAAATTGTAGTTAGAAGGTTATCAGACAACACTAACCTCGCTGGTATTACCTTAAGCAGCGGCGCATTGTCGCCCGCGTTTGCGCCTGGGACGTTTTCATATACTTCGTCAGTAAGTAATGCTACATCGTCCCTAACCGTGAAACCGGTAGCTGTGAACGGGCATGCAGCTATGAAGGTGAACGGTGTAAGCATACCCTTCGGAGGAACGTCTGCAAGTTTGCCATTAGCCGTAGGAAACAACACCATCACGGTTACAACTACATCAGAAGATCTTTCCAGAACCCGCACCTATACAATTACGGTAAACCGTGCACCAGCAACATTTGCCGTTGCATCGAACACCAAGCCCGATATTAGCCCTAAAAACAGGTTGAACGTTGCCGATAATCTTTCGCAGCCTGTTGTAAGGCAGGCCGTATCGCCAAACGGGGATGGCGTTAACGATATTTTACTGATAGACGGTGTAGAAGGTTTTGCCGATAACACCCTGAAAATTATGAACCGCGACGGCAACCTCGTGTTCGAAAAAGCTAAGTACGATAATACCAACCGCGGTTTCGACGGGCACTCGGGCGTTAATAGCAAACTGCTGCCCGCTGGTACCTATTTTTATTCGTTTGAATATACGCCAGAAGGTAGCCGGGCAGCAAAACGCAAAACAGGCTTCTTTATATTGAAATATTAGTAAAACCAATAACGAATGAAAAGCGGCGGGTTAGATTCCCGTCGCTTTTTTTTCTTAAATTGTATATTCTGATTTTCCTGTAACAATCTGGTTACAAAACAATAGGGCAATTAAGAAAACTACCTACCTTTAAAAAAATATAATAAGCTATGAACCTGAGCCTTAAACAGATAAATTCCGGCACAACGGATCGACAAATTAACGCTTATTTAACACGCCTTGTAACTGTGCTAATAGCACTTTGCATATTTACCGGCGTTGTACGTGCAAAGGATACGGCAGCAGAAACTGTCGCTCCGCCATCTCCCGCAAGCCGGGCAGCTGTGCTCTCCAATAACGCAAACCTTACAAGCTTAAGCATTAGTTCGGGCACGCTATCGCCGGTGTTTAATAACGCCACGCTAAACTATAAAGACACTATTGCCAACGCAGTTACATCAGTAACCATTACGGGCATTACGCAGGATAGCCATGCCACTATCAAAGTGAACAATGTTGCGGTGGCCTCCGGCACTTCGTCGGCAAGTTTACCAATGGCGGTAGGCAATACCTTCATAAACGTTACGGTTATAGCCGAAAATAGTACCGTACAAAAACAATTTATTATTACCGTACACCGCTTAAATAACGGTATAGCAGTAAGCGGAATATCTGTGGCCCCCGAAATTTCGTCGGTGCCTTACCAGCAAACGCCAACATTCCAGAATGCAGTTACAAATTACGCTTTAGGTACGCTGTACCCTGCTAACGACAGGGTATTTGTTATTATAAAACGAAATAGTGTTTCTGCCAACGCAACCGCTGTTGTAAATGGGGTTACTGCGCAAATGAGTGGTAGCGACTATGGCTGCTATGTACCCGTAGTACAGGGGAGTAACGACATCCAGGTTGTTATCCGGGCGGAGGATGGCTCGGCATCAAAAACTTTCCATTTCTCCTTAAACAGGCCATACAACAACGCGGATCTTTCGAGGCTTGCATATCCTGAAGATATATCTAATTTCTACTTTAAACCAGCTACCTTTTCAAAAGATACTACAACCTACCTCGTGTTAACTAAACCTGGCATTACCAGTATTTATTTGGCACCTCAACCTGTCGATTCTTACGCAGTCATAAAAATAAATGGCGTTACTGTTACAAATGGGCGAAAAACCGCAAACTACCCATTGGTTACCGGTGGGCCAACAGCCACTGTTGTAGTAACTGCGCGAGATGGTGTAACAGCCAAAACTTACACCGTAAACGCTAAACAACAGGTGGTTAACAATAAACTTATCAGCATTACCTTAAACAGCGGTAGCCTCTCGCCTGCATTTTCGCCTACCCAGGCAACCTATACGGTTGCAGTGAGCAATGCCACCACGGTTTTTGAAATGACGGCTGTGGCGCAGGATTCGGCGGCAAAAATTCAGGACGACGAGCATGGTATTGAAGGCATCGGCAGTATTTTTATTAGCCAGGACTTGTACGTAGGCACAAATCGCTTTGAGTTTTTTGTAATGCCATCAGATGACTATGGTAACGATTATGTAAAAAAATATACGGTTAATGTCATCCGTCAATCCGTTGATGCCAGCCTAAGTAATTTAACCCTGAGCAGCGGTGTATTAAGGCCAGCATTTTCCCCATCTGTTACAAGCTATAAGGATACGGTAGATGCATCCTCTATAACTATTACACCAACTGCCACCAATAATAGTGCTACAATAAAAGTAAATGGCGTCGCTGTTGCAAGCGGCTCGCCCTCTGCAAGCATCCCCTTAGCAGCAGGCGATAATACCATTACCACGCTGGTAACTGCCGAGGACCCTTCTTATACCCGCACCTACACTACTACGGTTACGCGTATAGCTGGTAAATCGCTATTGGCAGATATTATTTTGGGCAGCGGATCGTTAAGCCCGGCCTTTTTGCCTACCCAAAGTGATTACGACGTTACGGTGCCCAACGCCACCGCATCCATAACCATAAAACCCGTCGCCTCGACGACTTATCCAGGAGTAACCATAAAAGTAAACGGTACAACGGTAACATCGGGTACTTTTTCTGCAGCGATACCGCTGAGTTTAGGCAATAACCTAATCTCGGTTATGGTAACCGCAGCAGACCTGTCCGAAACGCATGAGTATAAGATCGTTGTTAAACGCCAGTCTAACAACGCAAACCTTGCCACCCTTACGCTTAGCGAAGGCAGTATTTCACCCGCCTTGGTTAATGGTGTAACAAATTATACCGCCGAGGTTAGCAACAGCACCCCATATATAACCATTTACGCTACCACGCAGGATGCAAATGCAAAAATTAACGGCTACGAAGTAACACCCCAAACGAATACCCTTACACAAACCCGATTCGTTTATATAGCTACAAACACGCTCCATTTGGTGGTTACTGCGGAGGATGGCACTGTGCAAAATTACACGCTCAATATCATACGCCCATCAGATAATTCCAATCTTAAAAACCTTACGGTAAGTTCCGGCCGTTTATCGCCCGCCTTTGAAGCCGGTACACTAAGCTATGCAGACACGGTCACCGTAAGCTCGGTTACTATTACCCCACAGGGCGCCAACCCAAATGCCAAACTGCGGGTAAATGGGGTACCTGTGGCAAACAACACTGCATCGGCAAGCCTGCCATTAGCCATGGGCAACAACGTTATCCCCATACAGGTTACCTCGCAGGATAGCTCAAAAGTGCGTACTTACACGGTAAACGTAGTGCGGATAACCAAAGACGCTTTGCTGGCAAACCTACAGTTCAGCGGCGGCACCCTGTCGCCGTTTTTTTTGCCAACCGCTGGCAATTATAAAGATACTGTAAGCAACGCTACATCATCCATTACGGTAAAGCCTGTGGCCGACCCTGCATTCCCGAACGTAACAGTAAAAGTAAACGGTACATCCGTAACGCCGGGCACGGCATCGCCGGCATTGCCGCTGATAGTTGGCAACAACAGGATAATTACCGTTGTAACCTCGGCGGGTGGCACCCTTAGCCAAACCTATACCACCATGGTAACCCGCCTGTCCGACAATGCAAACCTGGCTAATATCGTTATCAGTAGCGGCACGTTGTCCCCCGCTTTTGCAGCGGGTACGTTACTTTACTCGGCCACGGTACCTAATAGCACCGGAATTTTCAGCCTTACGCCAACTGCCGCCAATCCGCACGCCAAAGTAAGCGTAAACGGCACGTTATTGCCTCCGGGGGCGGCGTATTTAAGGGAGCTCCCTGTTGGCAGGTATGTATTTACAATTACGGTTGTTTCGGAGGATGAATCGAAAAACAGATTCTATAATGTTGTGGTAACCAAACTGTCCAATAACTCCAACCTGAGCAAGCTCACACTCAGTGCAGGCACCTTATCACCGGCCTTCACTGCTGGCAGCACCAGTTACACGGCCTCGGTATCTAATGCTACAACAACTATTAAAGTAACGCCAACCGCTGCCAACGCAAATGCATATATAAAAGTAAATGGCATAACGGTAGCAACAGGCACTGCATCGCCGGCAATACCGCTGGCGGTAGGCCCAAATACCATATCTACGGTAGTTGTAAGCCAGGATAGCTCTAAAACCCGTACCTACGCCGTTACCATTACCAGGGCCCCCGCTTCATTTGCCCTGCGCACGCCGCAAATAAAACCTGATTTAGCAGCCCCAAACAGCAATTTGAACATTGCCGGCACGCTGCAGCAGCCGATAGTAAGGCAAGCCGTATCGCCCAACGGGGATGGCATTAACGATATCCTGCTGATAGACGGAATTGAAAGCTTTGCCGATAACACACTGAAAATTATGAACCGCGACGGCAACCTGGTTTTCGAAAACTCAAAATA
>CBFGNE010000085.1:0-9231 GCA_965649995.1 uncultured Mucilaginibacter sp. | reverse complement strand
TTGTTATATAAAGCTAATTCTGTTACCGAATTATCTGACCTTTACAGCAATGACGCGTTGATATATGCCACCGATACTTTTCATTATCTTTGCACTATGAAAGGAAAAGCGCCTAAAGAATCATTTACCATTATGAACGAGCTGGTATTACCCAACGATACCAACACCCTCAACAACTTAATGGGTGGGCGCCTGCTGCACTGGATGGATATCGCTGCCGCCATATCTGCGCAAAAACATTGCAACCGCGTGGTAGTAACTGCATCGGTGGATAATGTGTCCTTTCACCACCCTATTAAATTGGGCGATGTGATCACCATAGAGGCTAAGGTGACACGTGCGTTCACCACTTCCGTAGAGGTGCGGATGGATGTATATGCCGAGAATATCCCCTTAGGCACGCGGAATAAAAGCAATGAGGCTTACTATACCTTTGTTGCGCTTGATAAAGATGGCAGCAAAGTAGCAATTGCCCCTTTACTGCCCGAAAGTGAGGATGAGATAGAGCTTTTTGAAGGCGCTCTCCGCCGCCGGCAACTGAGGCTGATCTTAGGCGGAAAAATGAAACCGGACGACGCTACGGAATTAAAGGCTTTGTTTTTTGCCGCGCAGAAAAAGTAATTCCCCCATACTGTAACTTTCCTCTCTCCCATCCATCCAACCAAAAACCCGGATGATGAGAAATACCTGCCTGCTTGCCTTAGCGTTACTTTCTGCCTGCTTCAGCTCCGCAACAACCCAAAACAAACTACAGTTTTCCATTCCCTTTACTTTGGTGGATAACCGCCCTTTCATCGAAGTAAAAATTCAAAACAAAACCCTGCATTTTATACTGGATTGCGGTGCAACAGATGTGATTGATGTGACGGCCGCCAAGTCACTAAAACTGAAATTGGAAAACGAAACCACCACAAGCGGCGCGGGCGCCAAAAGGATGCCTGCGTGGGAAACTACCGTGGATACCACCCGCATTGGCAAAGCAACAGTGATACGGGAAGATTTTAATGTGGTAGACCTATCCGAAATAAAGAATAAACTACGCCTGCCCTACCTTGACGGTGCTATTGGCTATAATTTTATGAAGGATTACGCCGTACAATTTGATTATCCAAACCATACTATCAACTTTTATAGTTCGTACACAGGCACCGGCGCCATCCCTTTTACCATGTACTATCATATCCCAAAGCTGAAAACAACAATTGACGGGAAACCGGCAACATTGATAATGGATACAGGCGACCGAACCGCCCTCACCGTATTTAATCATTACGCCGAAAGCACGGGCATTAAAAATCGTTATCCGCTTTCTGATACTACCATAACCGGCTATGGCATTGGCGGACCAATTTACGCCCGTACCTTCACCCTAAAACAAATAGCTATTGGCAAACGGTTGGTGACTGATGTACCTTCGCGCATACCTATGCTTAAAACCGGCGGTTTTGCCGATACCAATATTGATGGAAGCATTGGCGGCGGCATACTAAAGCGTTTTAAATTTACTATTGATTACAAAAAGAATTTGCTTTACCTGGAATAACAAACTCCGGCCGCAAAATTCCGTTATTAACTTATGGACCATAGGATAAAACTACAACAGGGAGACATCACCAAACTACAGGTGGATGCCATTGTGAACGCCGCTAACAGCAGCCTGATGGGCGGCGGCGGGGTAGACGGCGCCATCCACCGGGCAGGCGGCAAGCAAATACTGGACGAATGCATTAAAATAGTTGACAGGCAAGGGCGTTGTAAAACCGGTAACGCGGTTATTACCACCGGAGGCAACCTACCCTCAAAATACGTTATCCATACAGTAGGGCCGGTTTATAATGGCGGCAAAAATATGCTAAAGGAAGAAGAACAACTGGCTAACTGCTATTCTAACAGCCTTAAACTCGCTGTTGAAAATGGCATTAAAACCATTGCCTTCCCAAATATCAGCACGGGTGTTTACCGTTTCCCGAAACAACGTGCTGCAGAAATTGCTGTGGAAACGGTGAAGGAATTCCTTACAGAAAACAATACGATCGGCGAAGTTATTTTCATTTGTTTCGACGAGGAAAATTTAGGTATCTATAAAAATTTATTAAATTTATAGCAACCTAAATTATCGCTATTATGAAAAGAATTTGTTTAGTACTCGCCTTGTCGCTACTAATCTTCGCATCCTGCTCAAGCACCAAAAAACTGGCCGGAGTAAGCGTTGCGCAAGATGGCAGCTCTTATAAAACTGCTATCGTGATTACAGAAACGCACGAACAGCAAGGGATAGATGCTGAATACGCATGGCTGCGCGCAAAATACCCTGACTATAAAGCTCGCGGGCAGTCGCTTTCCAATCAGGACAAAAAGCCATACGATATCATCCATATAACAACGGCCGAAGGGAAAGATTTGGATGTGTATTTTGATATCTCGAATTTCTTCGGGAAGTTTTAAAGGCTAATTATTCGCCAGTTCCAATATCCTGTCAAATTCTTCGCGCTTTAAAGCCATTACCGATAAGCGGCCCTGGCGCACCAGTCCTATTTCTTTAAGGCGTCCATCGGCTTTTATTTCTTCGAGGGTTACGGGTCGTTTAAGGCTTTCTACGGGTTCAAGGTCAACCACCACCCAGTTTGGGTCTTCTGTTGTTGGGTCCTGGTAGGCGGTTTTCACCACGCGGGCAATGCCCACAATTTCTTTACCGTCGTTACTGTGGTACCACATCACCAGGTCGCCGGTTTCCATTAGCCTTAAATTATTACGCGCCTGGTAGTTGCGCACGCCATCCCAAAAGGTGCGGCCTTCTTTATTAAATTTTTCCCAACTATATTTTACAGGTTCGCTTTTTACCAGCCAATGATTCATATGCATCAATTATTAAAGCCGTAAAAATGCGAAAAAGGCAGGAGAGTAAAAAGTGACTCGGCCTGGGAGGCGTTACTTTAAGTCTCTTTTTATAAACTTGTGATACAGGTATTCGGCATACCCTACGCTAACGTAATCGGGGAATTTCCAATTGGGGTAATAGCGTTTTTTGATATATTTAAGTATGCTGAAAAAAATTACGCCGGCTATTAGCAACAGCGCTATGGTCAGCATGGTAATTGCGAAAATACGTGGAGCAGTCATTTTATAGCAAATTTAATATTTTCAAGAATATTTAAACTATCGGTTACCGCAAATCATATATATAAATAAAACACTTAGGCAATATTAATATATAATTATTGCAAAGCAATATTATTTTAGCATTTGCAACTTTTTCCGGTTGATGATCCTGTACCCCAGCCGCTGCATAGGCAGTTCGATAAATTTATATAAAACCGATGATATTGCAATAGCAATTGTAGCTGCAACTATATACCTTATTGCAAAATTTGCTACAGCGCCTGCTAAACTCTCCGCCGGTACAAAATCGGCTAAGTTGGTTTTTACCATCCAGTAAAACACGGCAAAATGGCTTAAATACACGCTATAACTTATTTTACCTATAAAGGTGAGTACCGGGTTCACCACAAGTTTAAATTCTGTTTTGCTTAATGCTATAGCCAAAATAAAAATTGCGATGGTAAACAACACATGGCCCGGCAAAATAACTATCCCAATAACATTAAGCAGCAGCGTAATGGCCCCTAAAAAAATAACGGCCGGGCTAACCTTTATCCTGTAGTTATCGGTTATTATAAAATAATACAATATGCCCAATGCAAATACCGGCAAATTGGCGGGCAGGTAAAGCCTGCTATATTCAATTAAATTATCGTCGTTGCCAACCACATACTTCCGCAAAATAAAATCTACCACGTACCTGCCATATAATGCCGCCAGGAAAAATACCGCTGCACGCTGCGTATTGTTTATTTTAAAAAACAACAGCGGTAGCATAATGTAAAAAAACACCTCGTTGGCAACAGACCAGCCGCCCGGCACCAGCGTATTTATCCACCAGGGGCTTACCCCATGTGCCAGCAACAGGTGCGCTACCACATTCCCTTTGGTAAAAACAGGAAAAATGTTAGCCAGGTTACCGCCTGTATCTTGCCATAGGTAATATAAAATAGCCATGTAAAACATGGGGGCTATCCTAAAAAACCGCCTGATATAAAAATTGCTGATAAAGTTACCCCCGGCGCTTATACGCGAATGCATGGAGTGCATTAAAGTGTACGCGCTGACAAAATAAAACAGTGCCACACCGCTGGCGCCCTGCAAAATTACATATTGAATAAATGGCGTAAGGTGCCGGTTGCTGCCATATTGCCCGCAATGCACCATTATTACAGCTAAAATAGCCAACCCGCGCAAAGCATCAATATATTTTAACTTTACCGGCCCTGCCGTGGCGGGGTGTGCATCACTCATAAAATATTTTGCTAATGGGCTAATGTAATATTTTAAACATCAATTCCTTCATCAAACCACCATGCCCGGTATTAGATTCCACCCCCTTGCTTTTCAGGTCGTACTCGCGCAGGTAGCTTATCACCTGGAAGGTTTTACCAAGGCTGTACCCGCGTGCCGCCTGTTCGTAGTCTTTTAAAAAATAAGGGTTCACGCCAAGCTCGCGCGCAAGGTTTTGCGGCGACTTATCTTTTACGTAATGATAAGCCAGCACTTTGCTAAAAAAGTTGTTCAGGTTGCCTAAAACCAGCACTATGGGGTTCGCCTTTGGGTTTGCCTCAAAGTAGTTAATAATTTGGTTTACTTTAAAAGCATCCTTTTTTGTTAAAGCCGATTGCAGCTCAAATACATTATATTCTTTGCTGATGCCAATATTATCCTGGATATGCTTCAGGGTGATCTCTTCGCCCTGGCTGATGTTCAGCATCAGCTTATCCAGTTCGTTGGCTATTTTTGACAGGTCGTTCCCCAAATACTCGGATAACATAGCGGATGCCTGCCCGTTTATCTTGTATTTTTTATCGGCAATGTACCCTTCTATCCAGGCGGGTATCTTGCTGTCATATAAAGGTGCCGATTCAAATATCAGCCCTTTCTTCTCTATCGCTTTGTAGGTTTTTTTTCGTTTATCAAACTTGCCGTATTTGTAGCAGAAAACCAGGATGGTACTGGGTAGTGGGTTTTCCAAATAGGCCAAAAGCGGGTTAATGCTCTTTTTGTCTTCATCGTCCCTTCCCCATTTCATGTCCTGCGCTTCTTTTACCATTACTACCTGGTAATCGCTCATCATGGGGTAGCGTTTAGCCGCGTTAATGGCCGTCATGATATCGGTATCTTTGCCGTACAGTAACGTTTGGTTAAACCCTTTCTCCGCATCCGACAATACCTTATCCTCAATATAGTTGCTCACCAGATCTATAAAATAGGGTTCCTCGCCATGCAGCAGATACAGGGGTTTAAATTTGCGGGCCTTAAGGTCTTTTAGTATTTCGGGGGCAGTCATGCTGAGTTAAAAGTCGGAAACCAAAAGTAAGAAGTCAAATCTATGTTTTAACTAAAACCGGGCATTTTGTTTTTTTGGCTTAAGACTTATTACTTTTGGCTTTCGACACCGAACAAAAATGGACCTGCTACTGCCGCTCAACCTCCCCCCCTACCCTTTTAAGCTTACCGACGAGAACGGGCAGTTGAGCGTGTTTGATGAGTTGCGCAAACGCAGCATCATCCTTACTCCCGAGGAATGGGTGCGCCAGCATTTTGTGCAATACCTCATCAAACAAAAGCATTACCCAAAATCGCTTATAAAGCTGGAGGGAGGGCTAAAGCTGCATGGCATGGCCAAGCGGTCGGACATAGTGGTGCATAACTCGGCGGGCGAAAAAGTTTTGCTGGTAGAGTGCAAAGCGCCTTCGGTTGCCATTAGCCAAAACACGTTTGACCAGGCAGCACGTTACAACATGGTGCATAAGGTAAAACTGTTGGTGGTAAGCAATGGGCTACAGCATTATTACTGCCGTATAGATTTTGAGAATGAGTGTTATAAATTTTTAGAGGAGCTACCCTCGTATAAAGAGCTTTAGCCAACGCCAAAATGTTAACCCATCATGCCGATTTAATTCCGCATCCCAATGCAAGGTTTGCGGTTGGGCAAAGCGGTTGGGCAGTGGCTACTTTTATAATGAGGGTTAAACAAGCCCGGGATGGCCTGTACCTAAAATCGATTGAGTTATTTACAGCTATACCGCTTTCGCAGCCACCAGGTTCTGTATCTTCTCCATCAGTTCATCCGGTTTAAATGGTTTGGCCACGTAATCGTCCATGCCTGCCGAGGTCACCTGGTCTTTTATATCGAACAAGGCCGACGCAGTAAGCGCGATGATAGGGATATTAGCCTTGGCCGGATCCGGCATTTTGCGGATCTCGATAGTGGCATCAAAACCATTCATTATCGGCATCTGCAAATCCATCAATATAATATCGAAGTTGCCGTACTGCATAATTTCCACAGCGCGCTCGCCATTTTCGGCAATGGTAGGCACTATCTGCCATTTGCTGAATAGTTTTTTCATCAGCATCACGTTCACCGGGTTGTCTTCGGCTATCAGCACACGCAGGTTAGCCGCTCCAAAAATATCGGTTTCGGGTGCAGATTGCTGGCGCTGTTGTTGTTTTTGTGCAGGCGGCGTAGCAACTTCTGTAGAAACCGGGAACTCCATATTGAACGAAAACTCCGATCCCTGGTTAACTACACTGTGTACATTCATTTGCAAACCCTGTAATTCCAGCAAACGCTTCACAATGGCCAAACCTAAACCTGTGCCGCCATATTGGCGCGTGGTGGTGATAGATTCCTGTGTAAAAGGCTCAAATATGCTCTCGAGATTTTCCTTTTTTATACCGATGCCGGTATCTTTTACCGAGAAGCCTACGGTGATGGTATTGTGGCGGTCCTCCAGGCAGGTAACCCTTACCCCAACACTGCCGGCACCAGTGAATTTGATAGCATTGCTGGCGAGGTTAAAAATTATTTGCGTTAAGCGGGTTGGGTCGCCAAATATCACTTTACGCCTTAGTGCGCTATCAATATCCAGCTTAAACAGCAATCCTTTTTCTTCGGCCTTAATAATTTGGCCCCCGCATATATTGTGCAACAGGTCGGCCAAATTGAACTTTATTTTTTCGAACACGATCTTGCCCGATTCGATCTTGTTAAAATCCAGCACATCATTAACGATGGCCAGCAGGTTATTTGCCGAAAATTTCAGAATCTCCAGGTTCTCGCCCTGGTCTGGCCGCGGGCTGTTCATCATTAGCAGGTTGGTCATGCCTATAACAGCATTTAGCGGAGTGCGGATCTCATGCGACATAGTCGACAAAAACTCTGATTGCACCTGTGAAGATTTTTCGGCTTTCTCAATCGCACGCTCAAATTTTATGTTGAGGGCAGCCTGCTCTTCGCTGGTATCCTTTAGTTGCTTTATATTCTTTAAAAAAGCGGTATAAAAGTGGCTGTGGATAAAGATAATGAGTATAAAATTGGCAAATACCCCTATTATAATTGTAGCGTCGTCAACCTTTTCGGGCTTAAAGCTTATGGCGTAATTATGATCGTAAACCATTACCAAAAACAACAGTACCGGCAATAAGTTCAGCAGCGAATAAAACATGCCCCAGTTTACCCCAAGCATGTAAAAACTAAACACTACCACCAGGATAATGATCTGGATAACAATAATGTTTACATCCTGCATAATTACAAACACAGTGGATAGGTTCACGATGGTACCCAGTATCAGTAATATGTGCGATATATTGCGCCAATGTGGCTTATAGGTGAGGTATTTAAACAGCGCGGCAACGCAAAACATTAAAATTCCGGATGTTGCAGTAAGCAAAGGCAGCCCCTGGAGGTAAACACTTAAAAATAACGCGCCGAGGGCCACAAAGATGAGCAGGAAACCATAATACAATAAACGGATACGGGCCTGGTCGAGGATCGACAAGTCCCGGGAAAGTATTTTATAAATTGAGAAATTAAAAAAATCCACTTTAATACTTTATTCCGTTAATTTAAAACTAAACAAATTGGCAGTTTACCATACGCAATAAGTTGTGTATTTGTATTTAAACAGCCTTAACGTATTACAATTAACCTGCCAATCCGCGCAGGTTGTCTTCCACCGTTTTTAATTTAGATTCGGCATCCGCTTTCTTTTTCAGCTCATTCTCAACAACCTCTGGTTTTGCGTTGGCCATAAAACGCTCGTTGCTCAATTTGGCGTTTACTGCTTTTAAGAAACCAAAAAGGTAATCCCTTTCTTTTTCCAGGCGTTCTTTTTCTTCTTCAACATCAATTTCTATATTCAAAGCAATATAAAACTCATCTGTGCCGGCAATAAAGTTTACTGCACCGGCAACTGCTTCGGTTACCAAAGTCAACTCGTTAATATTCCCCAAATGCTTAATAATGGGTTGGTATTTTATATAATCGACTACCGAATTTACTTTTACAGCAAGCGGCAAGGCCTCTTTTGGCGATAGTTGTTTGGTGTTGCGTGTGTTACGTAACTGGGCAACAACCTGTTGAACAACTTCAATTTCGGCTACCAGCCGGGAATTGATTTCCCCAATTGCGGGTAATTGCGCCACAATGCAGCAATCAAGCTCGCTTCTTCCGCCAAAGAGCTCATCGTGCCACAGCTCCTCGGTAAGGAAGGGCATAAACGGATGCAATACTTTTAAAATGTTTTGGAAGAAATTGATAGTAGCCGCGTAAGTTTCAGCGTCGATGCTTTGCTTTTCGGCACCCGGTTTGTAAACGGGCTTCACCATTTCCAGGTACCAGGCGCAATAATCGTCCCATACCAGTTTATAAGTGGCCATCAACGCTTCGGATAAGCGGTATTACATTGACCGTAAAAAGTTGAGGATCGATAGATATATAAGCTAACTTGGTTCAATCTACCAGGAATAGCATCAGACTTTAGCCCTAATGATGGTACACCGACACTATGCATAACATCGGTAGCTGTCGTTAAAAGTCTAACGTGTGTATCTACGGGTATCACAAGAGGATGGTCCACTTCTAATACACGCAAGTTCCCTAAAGATAGTTCCGCATCAGGAATTATATAACTATCGTAAGCATGAGACGACAATGGATAGTCCGAATACTCGTAAGTCCAGTACCATTGACGGCCTATAGCCTTTATAGAAACTAATGGATCTATAATCTCATCCATTACGTAAAGTAACCGAAAAGATGGTAAAGCAATAAAAAGAAGTACAATGGCAGGTGTTACTGTTCAGAGAAGCTCTAAAAGTTGACCATGTACCGAA
>CBFGNE010000084.1:0-9248 GCA_965649995.1 uncultured Mucilaginibacter sp. | reverse complement strand
GGTTAATAAATTTATCGCCCGGCACAGTTTGCATGATATTAAAAGAAATATTGGATTGTTATACCCAATTAGTGTGTGTAAAAACCAAAACACTACACTAAAGCTAAAAATTATTTAACGTCGCTTGCCTTGGTACAGCAGTATTGTAATGCGGCTTAATAAATAATTGAGATTTGAATTTTTTTTTAACGGCGGGTTTAATATATTTGCCACCCCAAAGGGAAACCTAAAACGGGGGATTAGCTCAGCTGGCTAGAGCGCTTGCATGGCATGCAAGAGGTCATCGGTTCGACTCCGATATTCTCCACAACAAAAGCCTGATACTTGTATCAGGCTTTTGTGCTACAAAACGTCAAAAATCATTTTTGTAAACCACCTTCCCATCCAATCCTTTAAGCTCAACATTATCAACTTCGCACAGCCCGTTTGAAATGAACGATAGGCCTGTTATAAGTTTTGTATCGGTTTTATAGCCGCTTGAAAAGCTTGCTTTACTGTTTATTTTAATCGTAGCCAGCTTGTTTTTAACAGTAAGCTCTATATCCGTCCATTGGGTAACATCAAAGGATATTGGGGCCAGGTTAGTGTCCTTACCGCTTATTATTTTTTCGCCTAAATACATCAGGGCTTCGGCGGCACATCCCTTCGGGGTGCTTTTTATGAGCATGATATATCGTTGAGCGTACACCTCAATAGCTATATAAGGACAAAAATTGTTACTTATTTCTTTCATCCGTACGCGGGTGTTCAAGCTGAAGTTTTCGCTGCTAACTTTTAATTTCTCCGGGAAGTAAGAGTAAAGAAATATTTTCCCCTTTTCGGGCATTACCCTGTTGTTAATAAGATAAAGGGGCAGCCAAGGCAGGCAATAAATAAAAGGCAACTTTGCACTGACTTCGGCATTCCTTTGCCATCCATTTGCTAGAGGCAGGAACCGATATTCGGTACATACAACAACTGCTTGGGCATAGCAGCACCAAGACCATCGAAATTTACACCTACGTAAGTACGAAGCATTTTAGTAACATAAAAGCCCACTGGACAGCTTAAATATTTGAAATAAACAGTATGTAGGCTAACATAAGTGGAATATATACGCGGCTACAGTGTATATTCGCTAGTTAGCACCAAGCTAAAACCATGATGGAGGTAACATTCATAAAAAAAATATTGAGAATTGTATTTTGGATTTCATTAATCCTAGGTTCGTCTTATTTATATATTTCAAATGTCTATCCATATTTTGATGAAACTTTAACACCAAGATTAGCCAAAGAAAAATGGTGGCTGATCATACACTTCAGTTGTGCCGGCTGTACATTGTTTCTCGGTCCATTTCAATTTATCCCAGAGATTAGGAACAGATTTAGAAAATGGCACCGATTAGCTGGCAAAACCTATATTGGCGGTTCAATTGTTTCTGCGGCTACAGTTTTTGTATTGTTGAGAAATTATCCATTGCCGGGTTCGGTTCCATCATTGGGGTTTCTAGCTGTAATTTGGTTATTTACCACAGTTTCCGCATATTGGTTTGCAGTAAAGAAAAATTTCAAATTACACAGACAATTTATGATTCGCTCTTATGTATGTGGTTTGGCGTTTTTATTTATTCGAATCCTCCCAATAATTGATGAGTACACTGGCATTTTCAATTTCATCAAGGAAGAGCAAATGAGATTTACTGTTTACGAATGGGTTTGTTGGGTTTATCCATTAATTATTACTGAATTCTTTTTGATTTGGTTTCCATCACTGAAAAGATCAAAATAATAGCCTGCTGCTAACAGCGGTTACATGCAATTGCTGGTTTTTGTTAAGTTGAACGTTTTATTTTCATAAGTTCGTTCACGGTAGCAGAAACTACTCTGCTCCGAACGCAGTCAACTGACATGTAGCCGCGGAACGTTAAGTTGCACTTTGTTCAAATCTTTCCACCGTAATATTTTGTCGGAGCGTGCGGTACTAAAGCGGTGAAATTGTAACTGCCAAAACCCACGCCCGGCGGGCCTATTGTGCAATGCTTTAGCAAGCAAGAGATTGATGATTAACAATCCTGACAACTTTTTCTACCATGCCCTCAATATCAAAAGGCTTGCTGATATAGTCGTTTGCCTGGCATTCAGTAGCAATCAGTTCGATGTCGTTGGCGGTAGAAAGGATGATAACGGGTATATGTTTCAGGCTCTCCACCTGCTTAATTTTTAGGCACAGGCGATGCCCGGGGCGGCTGTTGATGAACTCGTCTAAAAGTATGATATCGGGTTTAAAAGAAAAAATAACCGACAAGTCTTCCGGCTCTGGAATGCTTAGCGTTTCAAAGCCCTGTTCTTCTAAAACAAATTCAACGATATGCCGGATATCCTGGTCGTTTTCGATGATTAATACTTTTTTCTTCAATACCTTAATTTTTGTAAAGATAAGCAACTTTATTAACTATTGTAAAAACAGCGTTTAGGCGGCAATTTAACAAGCATGTCAATATAAGAAAATATTCTTAAAATTTCGGCGCAAAAAACCGGCTTTCAGTTAAAATTGAAAGCCGGTTTTTTTATAAAGAGTATAAAATGCTGCCGCGTTATTTAACGGGTACTATATCAATAATAACGGTACGGTTATAAAAACGCTCCTCAGGAGTAGCATTTTCAAAAGGCGCATTGCCAGTATCTTCGCCAAAACCTAATGTTTCAAATTTTACATTGGTTTTGCCTGCGGCAGTTAAAGCACGTTCTAAAACGCGCTGCACATCGTGTGCACGGTCTTTTGATAATTGCATGTTATGCTCATCCTCACCAATAATATCGGTATGCCCGTGTATAATTACGGTGGATCCATCGGCTATAGATACAGCCACTACATCCGTAAGGAATTTATCGTAAGCGTTGGTGGCGTTAGAACTATCGAAATCGTACAAAATGCTGTAACGCAATCCTTTGGTTGGGGCTTCGTCCTGTCGTACCAGGTGCAGGGAGCTTTCTTTCCGTATCGGTAAGCCTTTGCGGGTTTCGCCGGTCATCACCAGTTTATAATCACCGGCGGTGTTGCTCCCTAAAATGCCGGCAGCCGGGATACTTTCCTGGTCGCGGGTATATGGGCCGTAGTGCTGTGCCGTGCCTTTATCATCGGTAACATCTACCGACCACGATTTAAGCAACTGCTGTGCACTGTCAATTTGCAGCACTACCTGGCTATCCATTGGGTTTACCTGTGTAGTATTTATTTGTATCGGCCTCATGCCTCCGCCAACTTCGGCAAGCAGTTGCGGCGAAGCGCTGGTAATATCTACCCTGCGGTCGCCGGCGCGTAAAAGCACAAGTTCTTTGGTACCGCCCGGCTGTTCGGATGGGATAAGCGGTTTAGTACGGCCAACGGTTGTTATCCTTGCGCCATCTATTCCAAATGTGGCCACTAAATATTGCTTCACATTTTCGGCAAATATTTTGCCTTCTGCCGGGCCAGCGCCCGATGAACCGGTAAGGGTGGTGGTAGCATCGGGGTTAGCACGGAGCCTGTCGCCCAAAATGTTGAGGATGTTATGGTAAACATTCAATTGCCTTGCCGAGCGGCCCGTCAAATCAACCGACTGCTCGTTCTGCAGCTGGCTTTCCTTAAAACCTGCCGCCTGGCTGCTTGTCAACGTAATATACCTTGGCGAAAGTTGTGTTGAGCCTTCATCAAAAAATACCGAACTACGTAATGGTAAAGTCTCGCTTACCTGGCGTTTTGCCGGCGCAGCCAATGGTGCGCGCACGTTAAATACAAAATCGTGCATTGGGGCAGGTGTTACGGTAGTTTCGGCAGGGGCAAGTTTGGTTGCCTTGCCAAATTTTAACGCTACACCGGCCCGCACGGTGGTAATATTCCAGCTTTCGATGCTGCGTGGATCCTGCCCGAAGTAGGGGTGGAAGGAAACAAAAGGCGAGATGCTTACTTTAGTAGTGCTGGCTGCTGATGAGGTCATGATATCGTAACCAAGCCCAACTTGGCCCGAAACCAATGATTTACGCATCGCGCTAAATTCGCCATTGGTGTTGGGTTGCTTAAGCTGTGTATAAGCAAAATCGTTGTTTACATTAAAGGCAAAACGCGGGCCTGCAAAAAAGTATAAACCCGAAGCACCGCCTAAACGAAGGCTGGGCTCGATAGCCACGTAGCTTGCGCTGGTGCCCAAAGTAGCGGGGCAGTTGCAGGGGGCAACCACATCTTTAAACTTACCGCCGCGGCCATCATAAGCTACGTTCAGCATCAGGCCTAAAACGCTTTTAGGGCGGTACTCCATCAGTATGGAACCGTAAGGCCGCACGCCATTACCTTTATGGAAGGCGGTAGGTGCTGTTAAAGAATTGGTTAGGTGCTGTGTAGTACCGTTATAAATGTTAAAGTTGGCCGCGCCCGATACACCAAACCACCAGGTAGGTTGCGTGGTTTGTGCCTTAGCCGCTGTGCCGGCCATTATTACCATCAGTAAACAAATGATGGCTTTTGGGATGATTTTATTTATGGGTAACATAAGATGTCTTTTAAAATGTGTTATTAAATACGGTTTGGTAATGCCCCCCATAGAGGGGGCTTGTACCTATTGATCTTTGGATATTATTGCGGAACGTTTATGGTGGTGTTTACCATGGTAACCGAGGCTACCAATGAAATTGCCCGGCCATTCAATACCGTTTGTACCGCATTACCTGCCGTAGAAAAAGTAACGCCTGCTGATGCGATGATGGTACCTGTCATGATGCCGCCGCCAGCACCGTTAATGGTAGCTGCGGTACCAACGTACCAGAATACATTTTTGGCCTGGCCGCCGTTGATCAGCGTAACGCTGCGGGCGCCTGCGGGGCCTGCAATACCTACGGTAAGCCCCGCTGCCGTCTGGAATATCCAGGTAGCGTTAGGGTCGCCTTTGGCATCAAGCACGAGGTTGCCGTTGGTGATTTTGAAAGTGCCGCTGGCAGATTTGTATATGCCCGGCGCTAAAGTTAAACCACCCAGTTCGCCCGCACCCGGATCGATGCCGCCTGGTTTAGCCGCCGGTGATATGCTGTTGTAAGCAACGTTAGCCGCTAAAAGCGCTTGCGTAGCAGTTGCAAAAGAGGTAGCATTTCCTGGTGCCGGTGGTGCAGTAAATATCCCGCCGGTTGAATTGCCCACATTTAAAGGCGTTTCGGTATAAACATCGCCATTGGTGCCGTCATGGAAACCGGTTATTAATGTAGAGGCCGCGGTAGTACCTATGGCTCCATTATTAATAATCGTATTTAAACCCTGATTGGTTACGCCCGCGTTACCGCCAAATGCGCCAAACTGTGCTGCCGCGCCTAAAGCCGGGGGCGAAGTAACCACAACAGGTGTAAAGTTAGCCGTAATGGTTTTGTTAGCGTTCATGGTAACGGTTAACGGGTTGTTTGATCCCGATGCGTCGCCGCTCCACGAGGTAAAGCTGTAGCCCGGGTTTGCCGTTGCAGTTACCGATACATTGGTGCCGGAACTATATGCACCCGAACCGGTGGTTGAACCACCTGCCGCGGGGCTCGACGTTAATACCAGCGCAAATTGCGATGCCGGTATAGCCAGGAAATGTGCTACAAGCGCGCGGTTGGCCGTTAAAATAAACTGGTAGCTGGAGCTTGTAGATACTACGTTGCCGTTATCCGTCCAGTTTACAAAGGTGTAGCCGTTGTTTGGGTTGGCACTCACGGTTACTGTGCTGCCGGCGTTAAACGCACCCGAGCCATTGGTAGTACCGCCCGCTACGGGTAACGACGATAATACCACGGCAAATTGCGAAGCCGGGATGAGCTTGAAGTTAGCTACTAAAGCCCTGTTGCCAGCCATGATAAACTGGTAACTGGAGCTTGTAGAAACCACGGTGCCGTTATCGGTAAAGTTGGTAAATGCGTAACCTGCACTTGGCGTTGCGGTAACAGTTACTGTTGAGCCCTGTGCAAATGCGCCATCGCCGACGGTTGTGCCGCCCAGTGCCGGTAGTAACGACAGGGTTACCTGCGGAATGGTGGTAAAGCTCCAAACATAATCGGCAACCATGGCCGTGCGCAGCGTATCCGTAGCGCCGGTTGTAATAGTGCCGGTATAAACAGCAAAAGGCAAAAGCGGCTGTGCAGGGGTAAAGGTATAAACCTTAGTATCTGCTGTTGCGGCAATAGTACCGGCAACTACCGTAGCACCTTGTTTAATAATAAATGTTTTATCCGTTAGGGTCGATTTGGCCATGCCGGTATTAAACGTTACCGTAATTACTTTGGCAAGGGCAACGTCTACAGCCTTATCGGTTGGGTCGGTTGATACCACAACTGGGCAGTCGCCGGTTATTTCGCCTTTGTAATCATCTTTTTTACAGGCTGTAAAAAAAGTAATGGCTAAGGCCAACAAACAAATTGCTTTGGTTAGGCCCGAGGAATGTTTACGCTGAGGCATCAAGTTGCCGGCGGAGAAAGTAGGGATTTTGTTCATGTAATATTTTTAGTAGGAATGAGTATCACAGAATTTTGAGGCAAAACTCCGGATGCTACAAACCTACGCCCGATTTGAGGCTCGGCTGTTACACAACTTTTTCAATAAGTTCTATAATTCACACATTTCCGGGGCCGGCGTATTTTTGCAACCCATGTGCTTAAAATGAGAGGGAGTGATGCCGGTGATCTTCTTAAATTGGGTAGACAGGTGGGCAACACTGCTGTAATTCATCTTCCACGATATTTCTGTCATATTAAGCTCGTTATAACAAATTAGCTGTTTAACGCGCTGTATTTTTTTGAGGATAATAAACTGTTCTATGGTAGTGCCCATTGATTCGGAGAACACATTGGCGAGATAGGTATAATCGTGGTTTAGCTTTTCGCTAAGGTGATACGAGAAATTTGTTTTCAGCTCATGCTGGGCGTAGCCGATCATTTCCGTTATCACACACACTATTTTTTCTACCAGTATGTTCTTCTTGTTATCCATCAATTCCAACCCGGCGCAGCTTAGCGCGAGTTTAAAACTTATCATCTGCCCGGCAGAAACGGGCTCAAATACTTCTACTTTTCCCGGCTCAACCATATGCAGGTGTAAGCCCAGTTTTTCAAGCTCGTACTTTACTACCATTTGGCAGCTCATGCACACCATGTTTTTTATGTAGAATATCATTCAGCAGGGAGTGAGCAAAACAAATGCCCCGATTGATGTTACGGCAGGCAGGAATGAAGGCCCTTTCCGCGCATAAAAATAATAACGCTCCTTTTAGTGCCCCTATACAGGTATTCGAATTAGGAATATACAGGAGAGGGGAGGAATTAGGCATTAGCTTTTTATATAAGGCCAATTAGGTCATTGCAAGTTATTTACGTTAAAGTTAATTATGGATGCTATTTAGGACTTTATTAGCGCTTTAACGAATAACAGCGAGCCTGTAAACCCTTCCCCGGGGGCTTGGTTTATCCTTTCCTCTGCCTTTCCTCAATAAATTCGCCATAACGCGTATCAAACCGGGATGCCCCAATTGGCCATAATTAGGCGTTTTTTAATGTTTTTAGCAGATCTGTTTGATTTAATTAAATAATACTTTACTTTTGAAAGTAATTAAGTTTTTAAAATAAAGCATTATGAAAAAATACCCGGTTCGATGCCCTGTAACCAGTTACCTAAGTGTGATGGACGGCCATTGGAAGCCAATTATTGTATGGTATATCAAAGATGCGCCGCTGCGTTTTAAAGACCTGCTCAGTTTAATCCCAGACGTATCTACCAAGGTTTTGACAGATCAGCTAAGAGAGCTGGAGGTTGATCAAATAATTGGACGCGAAGCTTTTGATGAACTGCCCCCAAGGGTGGAATACCAGTTAACTGCTTATGGCGCCACGCTTTTGCCGGCATTGGCAATGTTAAGAGAATGGGGGCTAAGCCATTTAAAAATAAACAAGCATATCCTTCATAGCAATAGCCCCTGGCAACAAAAATTGGCCGTTTAAACCTCATAAAAGATATACTTGATGAAACGAATTAATTCTACAGCGCTTGCCCCTGCAGCAGGCCCTTTCAGCACCGCAATAATTACAAACGGGTTTTTATTTTTATCCGGTCAGGTAGGGACAGATATTTCAGGTAAACTTCAGCCATCATTTCCCGAAGAAGTAATACAGGTAATGGAAAACATTGGCGCGGTGCTTCAGGAGAATGGCCTGGGATACCAGGATGTGGCGACAGTAACCGTCTATTTAAAAGATATGAAGAATTTTAAAGTGCTAAACGATTTATATAGCCCTTATTTTAATGGTGCGTATCCTACCAGGACCTGTATTGCTGTGGCTGATTTGCCGGTTAATGCCAATGTAGAGATGACTATATCTGCTGTAGTAAAACCTTAATATTTTTGATGGAAAATAAATACTTAAACCCAAATGGGATGCCGCCTCCGCATGGCTACACGCAGGTATTGATGGTACAACAGGCCTCGAAATTGATATACATCTCCGGACAGGTTGCAGAGGACAGCAGCGGAAATATTGTAGGTGAAGGCGATTTAGAAAAACAAGCCGGTCAGGTATATGCTAACATCGAGCTGGCCTTAAAAGCAGCAGGAGCAAATTTTTCCAATCTGGTTAAAATCAATACATACCTTACAGACATTTCTCAGTTATCGATTGTAAGAAAGGTACGCGACCAGTATGTTGATGCTGGCAAACCTCCGGCAAGCACTACCATACAGGCAGTGCTTGACCACCCCGCACTATTAATTGAAATTGATGCTATAGCCACCATATAATAAAATGAAAACACTTGATTTTTACCACGTAGACGTTTTTTCGAAACGGCCGTTCTCCGGCAACGGGCTTACGGTATTTACCAATGCCAACGATTTAAGTTCGGCAGAAATGCTACTTATTACACAGGAAATGCGCCAGTTTGAAAGCTTGTTTTTCACAAACATTGCTGAGGATGAAATTACGGCACGTGTTTTTACTACCGAAGAGGAGCTCGATTTTGCAGGGCACCCCATTTTGGGCGCAGCAGCCGTTTTGCATTTTTCCACCAGGCAAAGCAAACGCAATTGCAGCTGGCGGTTTAGGCTAAACAAGGGTTTAGTTACCGTAGAAACAGAACTGCAGGATGGTATTACGAGTGCAATTATGAACCAGGGCACGCCCCAATTTGGCGTAACGCTGGGCGGGGATGATACCAACATGATCCTAAAAGCGCTCAACCTCGGTAGCGGCGACTTATACCCCGGGCATTACCCGGAAGTGATATCT
>CBFGNE010000083.1:0-9250 GCA_965649995.1 uncultured Mucilaginibacter sp. | reverse complement strand
GCTTGGCGTGCAGGCTTTCCCTTCTTTACTGTTTTTAATACTCATTCGTTTTATTCCCGAAAGCCCGCGCTGGCTTATCCTTAAAAAAGGCGAAGTGGCAAAAGCGCTGGAAATATTGCGTGTGATAAACCCGCTTAATTGCGATGAGGAGCTCGTTACAATAAAAAATTCCAGCCTTAATGATACCGGCAAAACTGCCAGCCTGTTTTCCGGCCAATACAAAACGCCGGTGATATTGGCCGTCCTGTTCGCTTTTTTTAACCAGGTATCGGGTATCAACGCCATCATTTATTATGCTCCGCGGATATTTGAAATGGCCGGCTTAGGTGCACACTCCTCGCTTTTATCTACAGTTGGGCTTGGGCTTATCAACTTCATATTTACGCTGCTGGCCATTAATATTATTGATAAGGTAGGCCGGCGCGTGCTGATGCTTATCGGTTCGGTAGGGCTCATCGCCTCGTTATTTTTGGTGGCATTTACTTTTTACTCCGGCTCCTTCAATGGGTTCGCCATCCCGCTATATATGATGGTGTTCATCGCGTTCTTCGCCTTTTCGCAGGGCGCGGTTATCTGGGTGTTTATATCAGAGATCTTCCCTAACGAGATGCGGGCCAAAGGGCAAACGCTCGGTAGCTCTACCCATTGGGTAATGGCCGCGTTGATAGCCTTTTGTTTCCCATACCTGGCCGAGAAACTGGGCGGCGCAACTACTTTTTTCTTCTTTGGAAGTATGATGGTACTGCAATTAATATTTGTTTGGCGTATGATGCCCGAAACTAAGGGCAAATCGCTGGAACAGATCGGTTCTAATTTAGTAATGCATTAATACGACAGCGTATGAAAAATGTGAATACATCGGTAGTTTGTTTTGGTGAGGTGCTTTGGGACGTTTTGCCTACCGGCCGCATCCCCGGCGGTGCACCCATGAATGTGGCGTATCACCTGCACAAGCTGGGCGTCAACAGCCAGGTGATCAGCAGTATTGGTGAAGACGAGGCCGGCACAAACCTCATGGCATTTTTAAAAGCAGTAGGATTGCCCACGGATTACATACAGGTAAACCAGCAATATGCTACCAGCGAGGTACTGGCAAGTATAAACGACCATAACGAGGTATCGTACGAGATAGTTTACCCGGTTGCCTGGGATAAGATAGCCTGGCACCTGCAATTGGCAGAAATGGTGAGCAAGGCAGATGCATTTGTATTTGGAAGCTTAAGCTCGAGAGACAATGTTAGCCGCGAAACATTGCTGAGGTTGCTTGATGTTGCCAACTACCGGGTGTTTGATGTAAACCTGCGCGCACCGCATTATACCGTTGACCTGGTAACCGACCTGCTGAACCGCGCCGATATGGTGAAGCTGAACACCAGCGAGTTGATGCAGATAGCCCAATGGTACGATGCCAATTGCCAAACCGAGGCAGCTTGCATTGAACTGTTGTTCCGCAAGTTTAACGTGCGCGAAATATTGATAACGAAGGGCGGTACAGGTGCAAGTTATTACACAGTAGATTACCGGTATGATTACCCCGCCTACAAAATAAGCGTTGCTGATACCGTTGGCAGCGGAGATGCATTCCTTGCCGCGTTTTTGGCCATGAAACTTAACGATGAGCCGGTAGAGGTGGCGCTGGATTACGCCGTAGCGATGGGAGCATTTATTACTTCACAATCGGGTGCCTGCCCCGAATATTCGCGGTACGACCTCGGCCGGTTTATATGGAAGAAGAAACTTTTTAACCAAAACCCCAATTTGACGGATCATGAATTAATAGCCAGCTGAAAAAGCTGCGAAACAGATATAAACCAATTATAAAACTCAAAACCCTAAAAACCATGAAGAAACCATTTACTTTCTCGCCCTGACCAGGCATTTTGCACCAGAAAATTGTAAACCGGGCACACGCCCAATAAATGTTTAAGTATTAACTTTTTAAAGGAAATGAAATTGAAATATTTTCTACTCATCCTTTCTTTGTCCTTTGTTTTCCAGATAACGAAGGCTCAGAATAAAACCATTACGGGTAAAGTAACCGATGCCAAAGGTGAGGTACTCCCCGGTGTGAGCATAAAGCTCAAAGGCAGCAACATTGCCACCTCAGCCAATGTAAATGGCCAATACAGCATTGCTGTAACAGGCGACAGCCCGGTGCTGGTATTCTCTTACCTCGGCTTTGTAACCCAGGAGATAGCCGTAGGTAGCCGCACAAGCATTGATGCTGCCCTGCAAACCAACACCCGCGACTTGAATGAAGTGGTAGTTACTGGTTACCAAAGCGAGCGTAAAAAAGACCTCACCGGCTCGGTAGCGGTTGTTGATGTGGACGAACTGAAGAAACAAACCGTAGCAAACCCTATGAAAGCTTTGCAGGGGCAGGTACCGGGTGTTTATATTACCGGTAACGGCGCGCCGAGCTCGCCAACAACCATCCGCATCCGCGGTATTGGTACACTAAATAACAACGACCCATTGTACATTATTGATGGTGTGCCTACCAAGGCTGCCTTGCACGAGTTGAACTCAGAAGATATCGAATCGATGCAGATATTGAAGGATGCGGCGTCTGCCAGCGTTTACGGTTCGCGGGCGGCAAACGGTGTTATCATCATCACCACCAAACACGGAAAATTGGGTGGTACGCAGGTGAGCGCCAACTCTTACGGTTCGGTATCTACCTATGTAAACAAGCTAAAAATGCTGGATGCCGAGGGCTACGGAAAAGTGCTTTGGCAGGCTTATGTAAACAACGGCTTCGACCCGAACAACAACGGCCTGCACTACAACTTCGATTGGAACGTAGACCCATCTACCAATCAGCCGGTGCTTAATAAAGTTTACGTTTCGGAATACCTCAACAGCGCGCAAACCATTAAAGCAGCCAATACCAATTGGTTTAACGAGATTTCGCAATTGGGCGTTATCCAAAACCACGATCTGCAGTTATCAAACGGAACCGAAAACGGCCGCTACCTGCTATCCTTAGGTTATTATAACAACAAAGGTATCGTGCAGACAACAGGTTTCAGCCGTATTTCTGCAAGATTAAACTCCGATTATAAATTATTGAAAGGGGCTGTAACCATCGGCCAGAATTTAAGCATCACCAAAACTCATGAGGTATCGGCAGATATCATCAACTCCGCTTTGCAGGCCTTGCCTATCATCCCGGTACATACTGTTGATGGTAAAGGCTGGGGTGGGCCGGTTGAAGGCATGAATGATAGGCAAAACCCTGTACGTGTACTGCAGGATAACCAACAAAACGGGTATGACTACCTGCGCCTGTTCGGTAACTTTTTTGCAGATGCCCAATTGTTTAAAGGCCTAACCTTCCGCTCCAACTTCGGTATTGATTACGGCGATTACACAGCACGTAACTGGCAAAAGAAATACGTAAGCGGCTATCTGGAAAACGATGTGAACAAGGTAATAAACACGCAAACCCACAACGTAAAAACCACGTGGACAAACTCGCTTAATTACAAGCTGGAAACCGGCAAACACCGCCTGGATGTATTTGCGGGTACGGAGTATTATGTGGATAAAACCACATCGTTCATGGCATCCCGCGAGGGCTTTGTTCTGGAAGATCCGGATTATCTGTACCTGGATGCAGGTACCGGTATAAAGGATAATAGCGGTTATGGTGCAAAGAATGTATTGCTGTCTTACATCGGCAAGGCAAACTATTCTTTCCTGGATAGGTACCTGTTATCTGCAACGGTGCGTTATGACGGCTCCTCACGTTTTGGGGCAAACAATAAGTTTGGTACATTCCCGGCGTTTTCAGCGGGTTGGCGGTTGAGCGAAGAACCGTTCTTCAAGAGCGCTACTTCGTTATTTGACGATTTGAAACTCCGCGCGAGCTGGGGTAAAACCGGTAACCAGGAGATCAATAATAACGCTATCTATAATATATACCTATCCAGCTATAATATTACCGCTTATGATATAAACGGTAACAAAAGCGGCGTGCTGCCATCGGGTTTTTACCTGGCGCAAAACGCAAACCCCAACCTGAAATGGGAAGCTACCCAGATGACAGATTTTGGATTGGATTTCTCCATGTTCAACCAAAAACTTTACGGTAGCGCGAGTTATTACGTAAAAAACACATCAGATATCCTGTTGCTGCCGCCGTACATTGCTGTGTTGGGCGAAGGGGGTAATACCTACGTAAACGGTGCCTCTATGCAAAACAGAGGATTTGAACTTTCATTAGGCCATAAAAGCACCATTGGTGAAAACTTAAGGCTCGACCTGGTAGGTAATATCGATATCGTGCGTAATAAAGTTACCAAACTGCCATCATCAGTAGTAAACGCGTATGGCGGCGACGGTAAAACCCAGAATATATTGGGCCGTACGTATGGCTCCTTCTTTGGCTATATTGCCGATGGCTTGTTTCAAACTCCGGCAGAAGTTGCGGCCCACGCTACCCAAAACGGCGCTGCCCCTGGCCGTATCCGTTACCGCGACCGTAACAATGACGGTGTTATTAACGATGATGACCGCACCTGGATAGGCAATCCGCTGCCAAAATTCACTTATGGCTTTAACGCTAATCTTGCTTACAAGAATTTCGATATGTCGTTCTTGTTGCAAGGCGTAGGTTCTGTTGATGTGCGCAATGATGCCAAGTACTACACCGATTTTTGGAGCGCGGTAGAGTCATCGTCTAACAAAGGCGCAAGGCTGCTAAATGCCTGGTCGCCGAGCAATACCAGTTCAACTATCCCTGCCATTGCACTAACTGATAACAACTTTGAGGCAAGGTTCTCTACCTATTTTGTGGAGAACGGTTCTTATCTGAAACTTAGGAATGCGCAGATAGGCTACACCTTCGGCAAGAGCACCTTATCCAGGATCAAGCTGAAATCGCTGAGGTTTTATGTAGGAGGCGATAACCTGGCCATCCTCTGGAAATCAAAATCATTCACCGGGCTGGATCCTGAAAGCCCCGGTTTTGGCTACCCAAACCCAACGGTTGTTACTGCCGGCATCAATATCAAACTTTAAAAATATACCGATCATGAAAAAGTATATCTATACAACATTATTAGCGGCGCTCATTTTAGCGGGCTCGTGCAAAAAGGCTTTAGATGTTGGCCCTAAAGGTTCGCTAAACGAAGAGCAGGTGGCCACGCCGGAGCAGGCAGAAGGCTTTGTAATTGCTGCTTACTCGCAATTAGGAAACGATGAAATAAACCGCGCATTTAGCATGTACCAGTATGGCAACATCCGCGCCGATGATGCCTATAAAGGTGGCGGCGGCATAAACGATGGCGATGTTTTCCACTCCATGGAAACCTTTGTAAACTCGCGCCCCGACCAATGGAACTATGATGGCATCTGGTTTAATATCTATATCGGTATCCGCAGGGCAAATGAAGGCTTAAGGGTGATGAATAAATTCACCGAGACAGAAATCCCCCTGCTGAATACCCGCAAAGCCGAACTTCGTTTTTTACGTGGTTACTGGTACCTGATGCTGGAGAACCTGTTTAAAAACATTCCATACATAGACGAGACGCTGCCGGCAGATGAATACAAAAACAAAAAGAATAACGAGTTTACCCGCGACCAGATCCTGGAGAAAATTGCGCTCGACTTTAAATTCGCCGCAGAAAACCTCCCAGCCTTGCAGCCACAGGTAGGGCGTGCTAATAAATACGCGGCGTATGCTTTCCTGGCAAAAACAAGGCTTTTCCAGGCGTACAAGCAAAACGAGAACCACGGCGTTACCGGCATAGATGCAACGCACCTGCAGGAAGTTGTTGACGCGGCTGATAAAGTGCTGGCATCAAGCTATAAATTACAGCCCGATTTTGCCAATAATTTTTTACCGGGCAGTACCGAGAATGGTTCAGAATCCATTATGTCGGTGCAATTCTCCACAGATGATGGCGCGGGCCGTGGCCGTGTAAATTATGGCGATATGCTTACAGTGCCGCAGGGCATTGGCTGCTGCGATTTCCAAAAGCCATCGCAAACATTGATGAACGCCTTCCGTACCACTGCTGATGGTGTACCCTTGCTGGATAACTTTAACCAGCAGAATGTAGATTTCGCGGTGAACACGGTTGACCCAAGGGTAGATCATACCATCTCGCGCCCCGGCGCCCCATGGAAATACGAGCCAACCCGCCTGGTTACTGCCGGCTGGAGCCGCAACGTACCTATCTATGGTACTTATAATTCTATGAAGGAGAACGTATCGCCCGATTGTGATTGCTTCATCAATATAGCGCCGTTTTACGGCAACACCAAAACCCGTATCATGATAAGGCTGGCGGATGTGATATTGTTTAAAGCTGAAGCCCTTATAGAGTTAGGCAGGCAGGCCGAGGCGTTGCCACTCATTAACGAGATTCGCACCCGTGCGGGTAACAGTACCGCCAGGCTGAAAATGGAGAACGGAACCTTTACCTCAAAATACAATGTAAAACCCTACAACCCTGGTGTAAACATTGTTTGGGACCAGGCCAACGCGAGAAAGGCCCTGCGCTTTGAGCGCCGCCTGGAGATGGCACTGGAAGGCGAACGTTTCTTCGACCTGATAAGATGGGGGATAACCGACCAGGTGATCAATGCCTATTTTGATACGGAAAAACCTGCGCGCAGTATTTTCCAGGGTGCGCATTTTACCAAAGGACGCGACGAGTATTTGCCTATCCCGCAAAACCAGATCTTCTTTAGCGAAGGGCTGTACGTTCAAAACCCAGGCTATTAACTCCTATTAATCATCAATAAAAATGACAAGATATATTAATTCATTCAAAGCACTCTTATTTATCCTCGGGCTGGCATTTTGTGCCGCCGGGTGTAATAAGGACAAAAAGTCGTCCTTTAACGTGAGTGCCGATGTGCAGCTGAAATCGTTCGCGATAAACAATGTGCCGGGCGAGATCAATAACAGCACCGGCCAAATAACGGTTATCCTGCCTTTCGGTACCGATGTTACATCACTTACGCCTGCTATACAGGTGCCTGGTGAGACCACAATTTCGCCGGCATCGGGCAAGGCACTTAACTTTACCGGTAACGTTACCTACCATGTAACCAACGGTAACCTATACCGCGATTATACCGTGGTGGTAAAAATAACCCCGCCGCTTAGCGCTTTCAGCATTAACGGCGTAAATGGCACCATAGACCAGGAAGGCAAAAACATTTCGGTAATACTGCCCGATGGTACCAACCTAAGTAACCTGGTGCCAACGCTTACCATGCCAGCCGTGATCACCGCATCGCCGGCATCGGGCGTGGCGCAGGATTTTACAAAACCGGTTGCCTATACCTTAACTATTGGAGGAGTTAGCGCAGTTTACAACGTAAACGTCATCAGTAATTCTATTAGCGAATACGCGTTCCTTGGGCTTGCAGGCTCGAGGGCGGCCATTACTAGCCCGGATGAAAAAGCGGCGGCCGACTGGTTCTTTACTACCTATCCAACTGCTGATTATATTTCGTTCCAGAGCATTGAGGGTGGCCGCAGCCTGGCCAACTATAAAGTTATCTGGTGGCATTTTGATTCATCGCAGGATTTGCCTGCCGCCGCGCTTACGCCGGCGGTTATTACCGCATTAAAAGCTTACCGTGCCAACGGCGGCGGCTTAATGCTTACAACATTTGCTGCGCGCTATGTAGAGGCATTGGGCGTAGTACCCGCGGGTAAAGGCCCTAATAACGTATTCGGCGACTTTTTGCCCGCTGGTTTTATTGAAGGCTCAAATAACTGGGGTATTTCATTTAGAACCCGCGAAAGCCACCCGATATTCCAGGGTGTGGACACTTACGAGCCGGGCAAAATGTGGTTATTACAAAGCGGCACTTTCCGCCTTAACCATACTGCATGGTGGTTTGTAAACGAGTGGGGCGGCTACGGAAACGGTGCCGGCTGGCGCGAACAAACGGGCGGTATCAACCTCGCGTCAGAAAATTGGGACGATAATTTGGACGGCCGTGTGGGTATTGCCGAATGGCAAAATGTAGCAGGCAAAGCAAATGTAGTGGTGATAGCTTTTGGCGCTTATGATTGGTATTCTGAACCGCAGGGCGGCGCAAGCACCAATAACCTGTACATCACCAATATTAAAAAGATCACCAAAAACGCTATTGATTACTTACATCAATAGCAATCATAAAATAACCTATAAATAAAGTAATATGGTTTTTAAAAGATTTTTTTTGGCAGGCAGCCTAATTACAACGCTGCTTGCCTGTAGTTGCAGCAAGGATACCGTAACCAGTAACCCGGTTGCGCCATATACCGAAACCAAGTTCAATATTTACCCCAAGCCCGTGGCTAACTCCGCTACGGGTACCGGTTGGGTGGGCGATGTAATGCCCTACTACGTAAATGGGCAGTTTGAGATATTTTACCTGTTTGACGCACCCGACAGAGTGAAGCAAAGCAGCGCAGGGCAGCACCCGATTGCAAAGTTAACATCGAAGGACCTGTTGAATTTCAGTGACGGCGGTGAGATGATCGCCTACGGCAATGTAAACACACAAGACCATTTCATTGGTACGGGTTCTATGGTTAAAGCGGGCGATACGTATTATTACTATTATACCGGCTTTAACAGTAGCTCAAACTGGCTGACTAACAACAATCCCGGGTTTACCGGTGCAAATACCCGCGAGGCCGTTATGTACGCCACCAGCAAGGACCTGAAAACATGGACTAAAAACAGCAGTTATGTGCTGAAAGCATCGGCAGGCTACTCGGGAACCGATTTTAGGGACCCATATGTATTTTATAACGATGAATTTTCGGAATATTGGATGCTGGTGAGCACCCAGCAGGCGGGTAAGGGCATTATATTGGTATACAGATCCTCAGATCCGGCTACAAATAACTGGACCATTCGCGGCCCGCTGGATGTACAGGGCGATTACCTGATGCTGGAATGCTCGGACATCCTGAAAGTAGACGGAAAATACTTTATGCTTTTTGCCGAGGACTGGAGCAGTACACCAGGCACCCATTACCGGGTAGCCGCATCAACCGCCGGCCCTTGGTTGAAACCTGCTGACGGACAAGACATGTTTGACGGGCACCAATTTTACGCCGGGCGTGCAGCCACAGATGGCACCTCCTGGTACACTTTGGGTTGGGCGCACCGCCGCAACCCCGAGAACGACAACGGCACACGCACCTGGGGCGGTAACTTAATATCACTCCAGTTTTTTAAAATGGGAAGCGATAAGCTTGGGGTAAAAAGCCCTGCGGCAGTAA